>NZ_JBISBU010000004.1:0-180836 GCF_044385805.1 Haloferula sp. A504 | reverse complement strand
GGGCAGCTCCGTTACCGCCGCCGGAGCAGTCGGCCGAGCGAGTCCCTCACGGGCTCGCCCGCCTGCTCCGGACGGGTGTTGGAATGGTACCAGTCCCAAAACACTGACAAGTGCCGCACGTTCTACGGTGTTCATGGTAGTTTTGGATGGGAATGCTCTCATTTTTCTTACGGTTCCCCCAGCCCGAGTCTTTCCGCACTCCATTCGGCGGTGCGTCGCATGGTGTCGGGGATGTGGTTGCCGGTGAGGGTGATTCTCAGTTCGTCGGGATGGGGAATGCCGGGCGTGGGGCCGGGACGGGTGCCCTCGACGGAGAGGTGGCTGCTGTCAGAGGGGTCCTCGCATTTAGCAACCAGCCTCCTTACCTACGGCATTCGCGGTAACGCGAACAACCTCCGGACCGCCTCCCCGCTGGAAACCCTCCCCCTCCTATCCTCGCTCCTCATCACCAAGCATCCCGCCAACCGGTATCCGTTGCCTAGCCTCGGCTTGGAACTTCTCGTGTCAAAGCCAACCCGAGCAAGTGAGCCGGGAAAGCGAAACGCCCGGGCCGGCGTGGCCCGGGCGTTTCGAATCCGTCGCCAGGGGCTCAGTAGCGGTAGTGCTCCGGCTTATAGGGGCCCCCGACCGGCACATCGATGTAGTCGGCCTGCTCCTTGGTAAGCTGGGTCAGCCTGGCGCCGATCTTCTCAAGGTGGAGGCGTGCGACTTCCTCGTCGAGATGCTTCGGCAGGACTTTCACTTCGCCCGCCTTGTAGTTGTCCTTGTTCTGCCAGAGGTCGATCTGGGCCAGCGTCTGGTTGGTGAAGCTGTTGGACATCACGAAGCTCGGGTGGCCGGTGGCGCAGCCGAGGTTCACGAGGCGCCCTTCGGCCAGCATGTAGAGGCTGTTGCCGGCCGGGAAGGTGTACTTGTCGACCTGCGGCTTGATGTTGGTCTTCACCACACCCTCGGTCTTCTCGAGCTTCTCCATCTGGATCTCGTTGTCGAAGTGACCGATGTTGCAGACGATCGCCTGGTCCTTCATCTTCTCCATGTGCTCGACACGGATGATGTCGTAGTTGCCGGTGGTGGTGACGTAGATGTCCCCCCAGCCGAGGGTGTCCTCGACGGTCAGCACGCGGAAACCTTCCATCGCCGCCTGCAGCGCGCAGATCGGGTCGACCTCGGTCACCACGACCTGGGCGCCCTGGCCACGGAGGGCCTGGGCGCAGCCCTTGCCGACGTCGCCGTAGCCGCAGACCACGGCCACCTTGCCGGAAATCATCACGTCGGTGGCACGCTTGATGCCGTCGACGAGTGACTCGCGGCAACCGTAGAGGTTGTCGAACTTCGACTTGGTCACGGAGTCGTTCACGTTGATCGCCGGAACCAGCAGCTTGCCGGCCCGGGCCATCTGATAGAGGCGGTGGACCCCGGTGGTCGTCTCTTCCGAGACGCCCTTCCAGTCGGCCACGATCTTGGCGAAGATACCCGGTTGCTCGGCGCCGATCTTCTTGAGGAGGTCCTTGATGACCTGCTCTTCCTGGCTTCCGGCGGGCTCGTTGACCCAGTCGGAGCCATTCTCCATCTCGTAGCCCTTGTGGATCAGCAGGGTGGCATCGCCGCCGTCATCGACGATGAGTTGCGGTCCGAGGCCCTCGGGATTGAGGATGGCCTTCCAGGTGCACCACCAGTATTCCTCGAGGGTTTCGCCCTTCCAGGCGAAGACGGGAACACCGGACTTGGCGATCGCGGCGGCGGCGTGGTCCTGGGTCGAGAAGATGTTGCACGAGACCCAGCGGACCTCGGCCCCGAGTTCCACGAGGGTCTCGATGAGGACAGCGGTCTGGATCGTCATGTGGAGCGAGCCCATGATGCGGACCCCGGCGAGCGGCTTCTCGGGGCCGTACTTCTCGCGGGTCGCCATGAGGCCGGGCATCTCGTGCTCGGCGATTTCGATTTCCTTGCGGCCGAAGTCAGCGAGGCCGATGTCGCGGACTTTGTAATCTTGTTGGGTAGGTTCAGCAGTTGTGGTCATGATATTTTGTTGGGATGAGGCGGGGAAAAGACAGAAGACGGGAAGACGGAAGACGGAAGACGGAAGACGGAAGACAGAAGACAGAAGATGGGGACTAGAAGAGCCAGCTGAAGAAGAGGCCGAGCATCCCGCCGCCTTTCAGCGACTTCCGAAGCCCTTCGAGCATGGATGAAATTTCACGGCACTCACTCACGAGCGGCGTAACGAGGTCATCGGCAAGATGCCCGGACTTCTGGGCCAAATAAAGCTGGGTTCGGAGTTCACCAGCGGATCCCTTGGCAATCGCCAGAAAACGCCGGAACTCCTTGTTGCTGTCCCGCTCGGCACCCTCCGCGATGTTGGACGGTATCGAAGTGCAGGCCCGAGCCATCTGGTCGCGGAGCGAGAAGAGCTTGATCGAATCCACCGCTCCGAGGATCGAGACAGCCAGGCGCGACGAGCGCTTCCAGACCTCCAGTTCCTCAAAGTTGTGCATGGCCATGGTCTTGCGTCTTCTGTCTTGAAGTCTTTTGTCTGCTTGCGTCAGCGAGCCGCCTTCTTGAGTGCCGCGAACTTGTTGGTTTCCTCCCACGGCAGACCGCAGTCCTCCTTGCCGAAGTGACCGTAGTTCGTCGAATCCGAGTAGATCGGACGCAGCAGCTTGAGCTGGCGGACGATGTCGGCAGGCTTGAAGGAGAACACCTTCATCACCGCGCCGAGGATCTTGACGTCATCGATGGTGCCGGTGCCGAAGGTGTCGATGTGCACGCTGACCGGCTCGGGGTGGCCGATGGCGTAGGCGAACTGAATCTCGCACTTCGCGGCGAGGCCGGCGGCGACGATGTTCTTGGCGACCCAGCGGCCCATGTAGGCGGCGGAACGGTCGACCTTCGAGGGATCCTTGCCGGAGAAGGCACCGCCGCCGTGGCGGCCCGTGCCGCCGTACGTGTCGACGATGATCTTGCGGCCGGTGAGACCGGAGTCGCCCTGAGGGCCACCGATCACGAACTTGCCGGTCGGGTTGATCAGGAACTCGGTGTCCTTGGTGAGCATGCCCTTGGGCAGGACCTTCTTGATCACCTTCTCAATGCAGAACTTCTCGATTTCGGCGTGCTTGGTGCCCTCGGCATGCTGGGTGGAGATGACCACGTTCACGATCCGGGTCGGCTTGCCGTCGAGGTACTCGACCGAAACCTGCGACTTCGCATCCGGCCGCAGCCATTTCACGCGACCCGACTTGCGAATGCGGGTCAGCTCGCGACCGAGACGGTGCGCATACATGATCGGCGCCGGCATCAACTCGGGTGTCTCGTCGCAGGCGTAGCCGAACATGATGCCCTGGTCGCCGGCTCCCTGCTCTTCATGCTTCTTGCCCTCCGCTTTCCGGGCATCGACGCCCTGGGCGATGTCGGCGGACTGGGCCGTGAGCAGGTTGGTGATGAAGACGGTGTCCGCGTGGAAAATGTCGTCGTCGTTGATGTAGCCGATCCCGCGGATGGCGTCGCGGACCACGGTGCCGACGTTGATCGCGCTGTCGAGGGGCTTGGTCCTGCCGGTCTTCGCGTCCTGCAGCTTGGGAATGGTGATCTCGCCTCCGACCACGACCTGATTCGACTTCACGAAAGTCTCGCAGGCGACCCGGGATTTGGGATCGACTTTCAGGCAGGCATCCAGAATCGCATCGGAAATGGTGTCGCAAACCTTGTCGGGATGGCCTTCACCGACGGACTCAGAGGAGAAAATGTAGGAACTCATGGGGTGTGTCGTTTTTCGTATCGTCAAATCGCGATGCGTTGATGTATTGGTTTCCCCATGCCGTCAATGCTGAAATCCCTGAAGCTTCTGGCCGACCCCACGCGGCTGCGGATTCTCCGGCTTCTCGACCGTGAACCGCTCAGCGTGGCGGACCTTCAGGAAGTGCTTGGCATGGGTCAGAGCCGGATTTCCACCCAGCTTTCGCAACTCAAGGGCGGCGGACTGGTAGGGGACGAGCGCAGCGGAAAAAACAACATCTACCGTTCGGAGATGTCGTCCGAATTGTCCGGACTCGTCCGCGACGCCTCCACCGAACTCCCGGAGGCCCGTAAGGACGATACCGCGCTGCGCCACCTGCTGCGGAAGCGCCAGGACAAGTCGCGCGCCTACTTCGACGAGCTGGCGGGCCGCTTCGGCAAGGACTACGTGCCGGGCCGCTCGTGGAAGGGCCTGGCCGAGGCCCTGCTGAAAGTGATGGCCGTCGGTACTGTCGCCGACCTCGGTGCCGGCGAGGGCACCCTTTCCCAGCTCCTTGCCCAGCGGGCCGAGAAGGTGATCGCCGTCGACCTCTCGGAGAAGATGGTGGCATTCGGCACCCAGCTCGCCCGGGAGCACGGGCTTGCCAACCTGGAATACCGGGCCGGTGACTTGGAGAATCCGCCGCTCGAACCCGGAGAAATCAATCTCGCCGTGCTGAGCCAGGCCCTTCACCACGCGGCCAGCCCCCAGCGGGCCCTCGACGCTGCCTTTCAGGCTCTGCGGAGCGGTGGCCAGCTCGTCATCCTCGATCTGCTGCAACACCAGTTTGAAGAGGCGCGCGAACTCTACGCCGACACCTGGTTGGGCTTCGGCGAGGCGGAACTGGCGGCCATGCTCGAGAAGTCGGGCTTCACCGGGATCGAAACGGCCGTGGTGGATCGGGAGGCCGAGCCTCCGCATTTTCAAACGCTGCTGGCGGTCGCGCGGAAGAAGTGAGCCGTGGCGGTGAATCGCATCGGCCGCACCCATTTGCGCGAGCCGACGCGCGACCCAGCTTACCCGTGCAGGTGGAGCCGCCGTCCGCAGTTGGAACGCCGCAGCACCAGATCCGCCTGCTCATGCGCTCCGACCGAGAAGCGTGGATAGTCGCGCAGATTGCTGGTCCAGAACAGGGACAGCGCCTTGCCGAAACTGGTGGACCGCTCCCGCCGGTCGCGGCCGATCCGCGCCTGCCACTGAAGCCGCCACCCGGCGAGAATCAGGATGCGCAGGTCGAAATGCTCACGCACCCCCCGATGGGTGGAAATCTCACCGTCGGCGATCAGAAAGCGGGGTGCCTCCAGGGTCTCGGTCTCATGCGCCGCTCCGCGCTCCCGGCAAAACACCGGCCGCTCGATCGGGTGCCCCTCGCGGGCCGCCTCCAGATGACTCTTCAGGAGGTCGATCCGGTTGCCCTCCGGATGGGATCCGTAAATCCCCCGACCCCGCTCGGTCCGCGACTTTCGGTAGTCGTCCAGCGGCAGCACTCCGGCATGCTCCAGCTCCGCCGCAAGCGCCTGCGCAAAGGTCGACTTGCCACTGCCGCCGGGGCCACCGATCCCCACCAGCACGGGCCGTTGCAAGGACTGCTGGGCCTTGAGCAACAGCGGCAGGGCCGCCGTTACCCCGGCGCAGCGGGAGGCAGACTCGGTCACGGCGGCGCGGGCGTAGCATCCTCCCAGCCCTCCGTCCACGCCGATTCTTCAGCGGCCTCGCCCCCTGGCGCGCCCGGCGTGTCCCTTACCCGATGTTGGTGAAAACCTTCTGCACGTCGTCGTCGTCCTCGACCTTTTCCAGCAGGGACTCGACCTCCTCCATCTGCGCTTCGGTCAGCTCCACCGGTTGGGTCGGGATTCGTTCAAGTCCGGCCCGTGTCACCGCGATGCCGAGCTTTTCGATCCCGTTGCTGAGGTTGGCGAAATCCGAATACCCTCCGATCGCCCGGGCCACCCCGTCCTCGACCTCGAGTTCTTCGAGACCGTAGTCGATCAGCTCGAGCTCGACCTCCTCCAGGTTCACCTCGCCGGTCACCGCGAACTCGATGACCGCCTTGCGGTTGAACATGAAATCCAGCTGTCCGCTGTTGACGATCTGGCCGCCGTTCTTGCTGAAGATCGTCTTGAGGTTGCCGACGGTCCGGTTCGAGTTGTCCGTTGCACACTCGATGTAGAAGAGCGAACCGTGTGGGCCCTTGCCCTCGTAGTTGTTCTCGACGATGTCGACCGCATCACTGCCGCTCGCCCGCTTGATCGCCGCGTCGATCTTGTCCTTCGGCAGGTTTTCCGCCTTGGCGGTGGCGATCGCCAGACGGAGCGCCGGATTCATGTCGGGATCCGGGCCTCCGTTCTTGGCGGCGAGGGTGATGGACTTGGCCAGCCTCGGAAACACCTTGGACATCTTGTCCCAACGGGCTTCCTTGGCTCGGCGGCGGCATTCGAAGGCTCTTCCCATAACGTTGTGCGTGGGCATGATTGAATCCGAGCCGCGCCGACATTCAAGCTTGCCCTGCGATCCACTCGAAAGTTTCCGCGATTCCCTCCAGTTCCTATTCCAATGAAGCGTCTTGCCATCCTCAGCCCGATTATCTTCCTGCTCATCCTCGGGCTGCTCCTCTGGCACCCTTGGCGGACGGATGACGAGTCTCCGGCCGCAGGCCCCGGCCCCGTCGAGGCGGGAGCCACCGCCATTGTGGAGGCCGACCCATTCGTTCCAAAGATCCCGGAGTATGAATTCGCCGAGCCCACCCGCGGTGGAATCGGCAAGATCTACCTGGGACGCGAAATCTCACAGGTCATGGGCCACCGCGGCATCAAGTGGCTCGAGCGCGACAACCGTGAGGAAGAGGAATCCCCCAGTTCGGCCATCGACGCGCTCCAGCTGCCGCCGGAAACGGTCATTGCCGATATCGGCGCAGGTTCGGGCTACTACTCGTTCCGCATCGCCAAACTCATCCCCGAGGGCGAGGTGATCGCCGTGGACATCCAGCCCGAGATGATCTCCCACCTCGAGATGACCGCCGCCGAGAAGGACATCACCAACGTCCGGCCGCACCTCGGCACGATCGAGGATGTGGCCCTCGAACCCGCGTCCATCGACGCCGCCATCATGGTCGACGCCTACCACGAGTTCTCCCATCCGGCGGAGATGATGCTCTCGATCCGCGAAGCCCTGCGACCCGGCGGCCAGGTCTTCCTCCTCGAATTCCGCGCCGAGGACGAAAGCGTGCCCATCAGCCGACTCCACAAGATGTCCGAGGAGCAGGTCCGCAAGGAGATGGAAGCCGTCGGCCTCGAGTTCGTGGTCAACCATGACTTCCTGCCGTGGCAGCACTTTCTGGTATTTCGAAAGCCGGGCAGATGATCGCACGCCGGCACCCAGTCACTACCAAGCTTCTCGCGACCTTTCAGGCCGCCGGATACACTGCCTCCACGAATCCCAGGGCCGTTGGCCCTGGGCTCTGTTCTTTCGACCCTTCGGGCCGGCTTCAGGAGTGGCCCGAAGGGTCACCAGAACAAAGCCCGGGGCAAGGAGTCCGCGAACGCGGACGACGCGGCCCCGGGTTACCCATCACCGCACCTCAAGCGGCCTGAAGGGCCGCGAGAAATCCTGCCAGAGAACTTGGGCGACGCAGACCTAAAGAGAATTGGGATTGCTTGGGACGCCCCCTTCAATGCTGCGGCGTCTCCCCTGCCTCGACGGCATCCTCCTCGTAGAAGAAATCACTGTCGTCGTGCTTCGGGATCGGAATGTTGAGCAGCTTCATCTTGCCCACCGCCCGATGCCGGCAACCGGGGCGGATGAGCACGGTGGAGAGCGGGCCGACCGGCACCATTTCGCCATCCAGTTCAAGAGCCCCCTCCCCTTCGAGGATCACGTAGATCTCGGTGGTCTTCCTGTGGTAGTGGCAGGTCGGTTCGTCGGCGACGTCGAGGTAGTGCACCGAGGCCGGTGCATCCTCGAGGTCGGCAAAGGCGCGGCGGGTGGTTCCGCAGCAGCAGTCCACCGGAGGGATCTCATCAAAGCTCAGGCGTTCGTAGCGTTTCATTGGTCTAGAGTTTTTCGGTGCGAACCTTGCGGGTCTCTCCATTCACCCGCACGGACACCTCGGCCGGCTCCTTCGAACGGATGCGGAAGTCGGTGACCTTTCCATCCTTCCATTCGAAGTCGACCTCGTGACCGCCCCGGGCGCGCATTCCGGTGACCCTGCCCTTCGGCCAGGCATCGGGCAAGGCCGGCAGCAGGCGGATCGTGTCGCCATGGCATTGCAGCAGCATCTCCCCGATGCCCGAGGTTCCTCCGAAGTTGCCGTCGATCTGGAAGGGCGGGTGCTGACAGAAGAGGTTCACCCCGCCCTTCTTGATCAGGTTCCCCAGCATCATGTGGGCGTGGTTGCCGTCGTGCAGCCGGGCCCAGAAGTTCACCTTCCACGCCATCGACCAGCCGGTGCCGCCATCACCGCGGCGTTGGAGTGAGACCTTGGCCGCCTCGGCGAAACGCGGCGTCGTCTCGGGGGTGATCTCATCGTAGGGGTGCAGCCCGTACAGATGGGAGACGTGACGGTGGGTTGGCTCCGCCTCGTCGTAGTCCTCCAGCCATTCCTGGATCTGACCATGCTTCCCGATCTGGTTCGGCGCGAGCTTGCCGCGGGTCTCGACGAGTTGCTTGCGGAAGGCCTCGTCGATGCCGAGGATTTCGGATGCCTCGATGCAGTTGGCGAACAGCTCGCGCAGGATCTGCATGTCCATCGTCGGCCCCATGCAGATGCGGGCATTTTTGCCGTTGGGCATGATGAAGGTGTTCTCGGGCGAGTTCGACGGTGCCGTGACCAGCCAGCCGGTCTTCGGGTCGGTGATCAGCATGTCGAGGAAGAACTCGGCCGAGCCCTTCATGATCGGGTAGGCCCCCTTCAGGAACTCCTTGTCGCGGCTGTAATCGTAGTGCTCCCACAGGTGATCGCACAGCCACGGCGAACCGGTGGCCGTGGCTCCCCATCCGGCCTGCTCGCCCGGCGCGGTGAAGCCCCAGACGTTGGTGATCACGTGCGCCACCCAACCGTCGGCGTCGTAGTAGGCCCTGGCCGTTTCGGCACCCGGTTCCTGCAGCGATTCGATGAGCTTGAAAAGCGGCGTGTGACAATCACCCAGCCCGCACATCTCGGCCGGCCAGTAGTTCATTTGGACGTTGATATCGAGGTGGTAGTCGCAGTTCCACGGCGTCTGGATCCCCTCGGCCCAGAGTCCCTGCAGGTTGGCCGGCATGTTGCCCGGCCGCGAGCTGCTGATCAGCAGGTATCGGCCGAAGTTGAAATACAGGGCCGCCAGCGCCGGATCGGGACCGCCTTTCGAAAGGGCCGCATGACGCTCGTTGGTCGGAAGTCTCGCCGTCTCCCGGCTCTCCGGTTGGCCGTCATCGAGGGTCAGGCTCATCCGGTCGAAGTAGCTCCGGTGGTTGGCAATGTGGTCCGCCCGCAGCTTGGCGTAGGGTTTGGACGACGCGTTGGTGAGATCGTTCATCGTCGCCACCAGCGGGTCCGGCGTGTTGCGGCCGGCAAAGCCTTGGTAGTCGGTCGCCGCAGCCACCAGCAACACGACCTCGTCGGCCGCGTCGACATGGAGGGTGTCGCCCTTCACCGAGACCCGTCCTCCGGTGGGAACCGCCAGCAGGCGGGCCACGAATTTCATGCCATCGACTCCGGACTGGCCGCTCGCGGTATTCCCGGCCATGACCAGACCGGCCTTGCCGTCGGCGACGGTCTCGGCGTCCTGCAGGCGATCGAGCGTCGCCGAAAACGAGATCTTGCCCGGCTTGTCGGCGGCAAACCGGAAGGCCATCACCTGGTCGGGCGCACTGGCGAAGGCCTCGCGGGTGAAGGTCACTCCGTCCTTCGTGTACTCGACCGCGGAAAGGGCGTCACGGAGATCGAGGCTGCGACGGTAGTTCTCCGTGGTCTCGCGGGGGTCGAGGGAGATCGACAGCGGGAGCTGACCCCTCCGGCGATAGTTCGAGCAGTAGATCGCGATGACGTTGTCGCCAACCTTGAGGAACTCGCTGACATCCCGCTGGAACTTGTCGTGCCCGCCCGCCTGCCATCCGGCGAACTCACCGACTTCCCGGCCGTTGACGAAGACCCGCCCATTCCGTGCCCGGGACCCCACCCGCAGCATCCCCAGCGTGGCGAGTTGCTCCTCGGTCAGCTTCAGGTGGTGACGCAGCAATGCCTTGTCGTTGATCTCGAACTTCCGGTCACCCTTCACCGCCTTGCCGCCCTCGATGACGTAGTCGGTCCAATCGGTGTCATCCACCCCGACCTGGACGCCTTCCTCCACCATGCGGGTGATCTCGCGCCGGTGCTCGCGGATATCCTCGATCCCCGGCGTGGTGAGCATGCGGTATTTCCAAACGTTCAGCGGCAGCGACTCGACCTCCGACTTCCACACGAGATTCAGGTTCCCAAGTTCCTGGAAGCACCCCCACGGGCCATTCGCGCCACCACGCGACCCCCCACCCTTGCAGGTGAAGGTCTGGTTCACCAGGGCCTCGGCCTCGTCGTTCCTCCCAGCGAGGAGAAGCTCGCGGATCTTCGGCAGGTTCTTCGAGGCGTCCTCGCGATTCCAATCGACCCGCGACCCGGACCACACGGTTTCCTCGTTCAACGCGATCCGCTCGTGCCCGACGCCCCCGAACACCATCGCACCAATCCGGCCATTGCCGATCGGCAAAGCCTCGTGGGACCAGCTGCGGGCCGGGGTCTCATACCAGAGTGTCGTCGAGGGATCCGGTCCACCAGCTTCAGCAAAAGAGGAGAGAGGCATCAAGCAGACCGCCAGCAGAAGCCCTCGGGGCGACAGGACAAGTTTCATCCCCCATGCTACGGCGCTCCGCGCCCGGTTCAAACAGTCAAGTGTCTGCCCCGGGAGCCTCTTTTCTCCCTACGCCGCCGCCTCGTCCACCTGCCGGTCGACGTCTTCGCGCAGGTTCTCGATGATGTATTGCTGCCGGTCGGGCGTGTTCTTGCCCATGTAGAATCCAAGCAGTTCCTTCACACCCTTGCCTTCCTCGTATTCGACCGGATCAAGCCGCATGTCGGGCCCGATCATGAACTTGAACTCGTCGGGCGAGATTTCGCCGAGCCCCTTGAAGCGGGTGATCTCCGCCGCCTTGCCGAGCTTCGCCAGGGCCTGATCCTTCTCCTCGTCGCTGTAGCAGTAGATCGTCTCCTTCTTGTTGCGGACGCGGAACAGCGGCGTCTGCAGGATGAACAGGTGACCCTCGCGGATGATTTCCGGGAAGAACTGCAGGAAGAAGGTCAGCAGCAGCAGGCGGATGTGCATGCCGTCGACATCGGCATCGGTCGCGACCACCACCTTGTTGTAGCGCAGGCCCTCGATGCTGTCCTCGATCCCGAGCGCCGCCTGCAGCAGTGCGAATTCCTCGTTCTGATAGACGATCTTCTTGCCCAGCCCGAAGGTGTTGAGCGGCTTGCCGCGCAGCGAGAAGACCGCCTGGGTCTCGACGTCGCGACTCTTGGTGATCGAGCCCGAAGCCGAGTCGCCCTCGGTGATGAAGAGCGTGCTCTTCTCGCGCATCTTGTGCTTGGTGCCGAGGTGCGCCCGGCAGTCGCGGAGCTTCTTGTTGTGCACCTTGGCCTGCCGCGCACGGTCGCGGGCGAGCTTCTTCACGCCCTTCAACTCCTTGCGCTCCCTTTCGGCGGCAAGGATCCGCTTCTGCAGGGCCTCGGCCGCCGGGGGATTCCGATGCAGGTAGTTGTCGAGGTGCTCCTTGAGGAAGTTCCCGATGAAGGTTCGAAGCGTCTCCCCCTTCGGTGATATCGTGCTGGAACCCAGCTTCGTCTTCGTCTGCGACTCGAAGACCGGCTCTTCCACCCGCACGCAGATCGCCGCCTCGACACCGGACCGGATGTCGGCCGCATCGTACTGCTTCTTGTAGAAACCACGGATCACATTGACCAGCGCCTCGCGGAAGGCCGCAAGGTGGGTGCCGCCCTGGGTCGTGTTCTGGCCGTTGACGAAGGAGTAGTACTCCTCACCACTTTCCGCGGTGTGGGTGAAGGCGATCTCGATATCCTTGCCCTTCAGATGCACCGGCCCGTACAGCGCCTCGCTCTCCATCTCCTCGGCGAGCAGGTCGAGCAGGCCGTTCTTCGATTTGAAGCGCTTGCCGTTGAAGTTGAGCGTCAGTCCGGGATTCAGGTAGCTGTAGTAGCGGCACATCCGCTCCACCACCGCCGGCTTGAAGTTCGTCCGCTGCGGGAAGATCGTGCGGTCCACCTCGAAGGCCAGCCGTGTGCCGGGCTCGCCGTCGTCCTTGCGGGGCGACTTCATTTCCTCGACCACCTCACCCTTCGAAAACTCGATCGCCTTGGTGGTGCCGTCTCGCCACGCCTGGATCTCGAAGAAGCCGGAGAGCGCGTTGACCGCCTTGATGCCGACCCCGTTCAGGCCGACGGACTTCTTGAAGGCCTCACTGTCGTATTTGGCACCGGTGTTGATCTGGGCCGCGCAGTCGTAGAGCTTGCCGAGCGGAATCCCGCGGCCGAAGTCGCGGACCTCGACCCGGCCCTCGTCGTCGATGTCGATCCGGATCTCCTTGCCGTAGCCCATGATGTGCTCGTCGATGGAGTTGTCGATCGCCTCCTTGAGCAGCACGTAAACCCCGTCGTCGGGCGAAGAGCCGTCGCCGAGCTTGCCGATGTACATGCCCGGCCGCAGCCGGATGTGCTCGCGCCAATCGAGCGATTTGATGTCCGCTTCCGTGTATTCCGCTGCCATGGATTTACTTTGGGGAAGTTAAGGGATCCGCCCCACCCTTGGCAAGCTCGGGGCCGGTTATTCAAGAACCGGAGCGATCAGCTCCCAGCGCCGCTTGAAGGCTTCGGAAAGCTGCGCGAGCTTTTCTCCGGCGGCCTTGGCCCGGTCTGCATCGCCCGCCAGCAGCCCGAAGGCGATGGCCAGCTCGTGCCGCCGGAGCGTCTCAATGTCGCCTTTCGAGTCCCGGATCAACTGCCGGTGAAGATCGATCAGGCTCTCGGGATCCAGCTCGGTCCAGGCCAGGCGCTGCCGGGATTCGTCCGCCGTGATCAGGTCCAATCCCTCCGCGTCCCCCCCGGCGACCTTCGGGAAGGTGGTGCCCTCCCGGTCCTTCACCGGTCCGCCCCGCCGGACCGTTCCCGCCTGCTCGCCGAGTTCGGTCAGGAAGGCGACCGCCGCCTGATTGAGAAGAAACAGCGAGTCGCGCCGCTTCCGCTGCGATTCCGTTTCCGGTTTCCATCTTCGGAGCACCTCCTCGGCCTCGGAGAAGCGACAGGCCTGGAACAACTCCTCCAACTGATCCGGTCCCGCCATCTTGGCCGTCCCCATGCCCCGCGCCCGCCGCTCGAGTTCGAGCTGCCAGCAGCGGACATTGAACCGCGCCCTGCCCTGGGTCTTCAGCTCGCTGCGGACCTGCTCAAGTTTCCGGATCAGCGCCCGGCACTGCTTCGGATCGAGTTCGAAATCCGCCGGCTCGGCTCCACGCAGCTTTTCGAGGTCCGAAAGATAACCCCCGGCGATCGGAACGTAGGTCGCCACCCACGGGTTGTCGCGGTCGGACGGCGCATCGGAGAGGTGAAGAAAATGCGGCTCCGCCTGCTCGAGCATCCCCTGCTCCCAGTTCTTCAAGCCGCCGAGCAACGACATCAGGCAATTGATCGGCGAGTGATCGTCGCGGTCGACCGGCATCACCGGCTCCCACTTCTTGAGCCCCTGCAAGGCGGTCTCCATCCGGGTGTAGATGGCTCCGTTCAGGCCGTTGGCCTCCTTGATGTGTCGCATTGCACGGTTCGCCTCGACCCGCGCGCGGCTCGCCTCGCCCTCGAGATAGCTCGCGATCACCGCCTCGCACGCCGCCCATGACCCGGTGGGTTCGAGGACCCGCGGATGATCCCTCACCGCTCCGAAACGCTGGCGCGCCAGGGCGTAATCACCGCGCTTCAGGGCATCGGTCGCCTCGGCGTAGAAGCGCCCCACCTCGACGCCGCCCGGATTCGAAGCCCCCGGGGTCCCCGCCCCCCCTGAGGTCGCGGAATTTCCAGGGACGACCACCGACCCGCTCACTTCCGGCACCTCCACGTCCATGACGGTCTTGACCGCAAAAACAGCCGCCGCGACGACCAGCACGATGGCCACCGCCAAGGCAACCTTTCCGCCGACCCCCATGCCCGCCGATCCCTTGAGCCCCTTCACCGGGACGGCACTGGTGACCGCTGGCGGGACGTAGTTGACCGAAACCTCCTTGGCGTCCCGCAACGCGGAGATCAGATCCTCGTAGGAGCGATAGCGCCCGCTCGGCTCGTAGCTCATGCAGCGGTCGATCACCGCGCAGGTGTCGGGATGCAGCCACGCCGCCGCTTTTCCCAGCGGGGAAACACTGCGCTTGGCCAATCGCAGCCGATTGGTGTCCATCGACTCCTCGTCGCACGGCGGCCGCCCCGCCATCGCATGGTAGAAGGTCGCGCCAAACGCGTAGATGTCCGAGCGAAAATCCTCCTCCCCTCCCTCGATGGCCTCGGGGGGCACATAGTACGGGGTCGCCCAGATTTCCGTGGCCTTCGCCTTGCCTCCCTGGGTCACCAGCGCCAGGCCGAAGTCGACGATCTTCGCGCTCCCTCCGGACTCGATCAGGATGTTCCCCGGCTTGATGTCGCGGTGGATCAGCCCGGCGTGATGCGCCGCCTTGAGCCCCTCGGCCACCTCGATCGCGAGTTCCAGCGCCTCGGTCTCCGGGATGGTGCCCCGCTCGCTGATGTGATGCTCGAAATGACCGCCGGTCACGTATTCCATCGCAATGTAGAAGCGACCGAAGGCGCGCCCGGTGGTGAAGACGCGAACCACATTCGGGTGGCTGATCGAGGCCGTGATCCGCGCCTCTTCCTCGAAGGCACCGATCCGCTTCTCGTCGGCCGAGTATTCCTTGTTGAGCAGCTTCACCACGACTTCGCGGTCGAGCGTGTTGTCCTGGGCAATGAAGACCACACTCATCCCGCCGACGGCGTGGCGGCGCGTCAGCGTGTAAGACCCGAACTCCCGTTTCACCCGCGTGTGCTTGGTGCACGACGGGCACTCGACATTGGTGAAGGGCTCGACGGCGGAAATGTCCATCGCCACCCCACAGGCATGACAATAGGCGATCTCCCCCTCAGGCATGCGGGACCCTAGTCCCCAAACCGGATTCGGGAAACCTCAAAGCACGCCATCTCGTCACGCCTGCATTGACATCAGCGGTCTCCTCCCACGAGCCTCGACACCCGATGGAGGTCCGCGTGGAAAGTGATGCCGGCACCCGGCTCGACGCCTGGCTGGCGAGCCGGTTCGACGACCTTTCGCGCTCGCGGATCCAGGAGTTGATCCGCGGACAGCACATCCGCCGCAACGAGCAGCCCGCCAAACCCCGCGACGCCGTGGCGATCGGCGACACGATCCAGGTCGAAATCCCCGAGGCCATCCCCGCCGAGGCGGCTCCGCAGGACATCCCGCTCGACATCCTCCACGAGGACGATTCGCTGCTGGTCCTCGACAAGGCACCGGGAATGGTCGTCCACCCCGCCGCCGGTAATCCCGACGGCACCCTGGTCAACGCTCTCCTTCATCACTGCCGCGGACGGCTCTCCGGCATCGGCGGCGTCGAGCGGCCGGGCATCGTCCACCGTCTCGACAAGGACACCTCCGGCTGCATGGTCGTGGCCAAGACCGACGCGGCCCATCACTCGCTGGTCGAGCAGTTCGCGGGCCGCACGACGAGCAAGCGCTACCTCGCCGTCGTCCAGGGCAGGCCCGCCGAGAAGCAGGGCACGGTCTTCACCCACATCGGCCGCCACCCCGTGCACCGGATGAAAATGGCGGTGGTCAACCCGCCCGGCGGCAAGGCATCCATCACCGACTACCAAGTCCTCGTTCACGACCCGGGAAACGACAGCTCACTGGTTGGCTGCGACCTGCACACCGGCCGCACCCACCAGATCCGCGTCCACATGCACCATCTCGGCTGCCCTCTGATCGGCGATCCCATCTACGCCAAGCCCGCGAGGCAGAAGGCGCAGCCCGGACGCCTGATGCTCCATGCCCACCGTCTCGGCTTCGATCACCCTGACGATGGCCGGCGCCTGGATTTCGAGGCGCCGATCCCCCCCGAATTCACGCCCTGGCTCCAACTTCTCGACCATCCCCTTCCGTAAAAGGAAACACTCAATCGCATTGACTCAGCCATGGATGAAAACACCGAAGCCGACCGATTTTTCGAGGAACTGCTCCACGCCGTCGATCAGCAGTTGGAGGCCCCCGGAACCGCCTACGTCCGCAAGACGCTCGACCGGTTGACCCGGGCGGGCATGGAAGCCGACGAGGCCCGCGAGGCGATCGCCCGCTGCCTGGCCGAGGCGACCGACCGGATGTATCGTTCGCAACGACCCTTCAACGAGGACGCCTACCGGACGTCGCTCGAAATGATCAACCCGGGCGAGTGAGGTTTCTCCTCCTGCTCCGCCACCAACTCGCGCAGCGGCTTGCGGTGGATCCACACGCTCTGGACCAGCCCGAGCAGGAACATGCACATCACCACGAAGGTGCCCGAGTAGCTGATCAGCGGCAGCGGAATGCCGGTGATCGGCATCAGCTGCACGCACATGCCGATGTTCTCGAAAATGTGGGCGAAGAACAATCCCACCACGCCCCCGACCAGCATCCGCCCCATCGGGTCGCGGGCATAGCTCGCCACGAAAAGACAGGTCACCAGCAACAGCGTGAAGCCGGTGATCAGCAGCATGCTGCCGCGGAACCCCTGCTCCTCGGCGATCACCGGGAAGATGAAGTCGTTGTGGGCCGTGTTGAAGGGAATCAGCTTCCGCGCGTGCAGCGACCCCTGCTCCTCGCCCGAGAGGTAGCCAGTGCCACTCCAGCCCGCATGACCGATCGCCACCGCAATATGGTGCGGCGCCCAGGCCTCGGCACTCACGTCGACCTCGCGGCCCTCGAGCATGTCGAGCCACAGCTCGATCCGCGCCGTGCCCCGCTCCGAGGCCTGCGGCAGGACGATGAAATACAACATCGGCAGGATGGCCATCCCGACCAGCGCCATGAAGCTCAGGTAGCGGAAGGGCACGCCGCTCACGATCATCGCGACCAGTGCCACCGGCAGCCAGACCAGCGCCGATCCCATGTCGCCCATCTTCACCACCACCAGGAAGGGAATTCCGGCGATCACCGCGATCGCGCCCAGCTTGACCATCGGCTCCTCCAGCAACCACCCGACCTTCGGAATCATGCGGCCGAGCCGCGGAAGATCCTGCAGCAACCAGGCCAGCATCAGGATTCCCGCCGCGATCGCCAGCTGCGCCGGCTGGAAGCTCAATCCGCCGACCGTGATCTGGTGGACCTCGTCGTCGGAATTCATGATCCGCGCGCACAGGCCGACGCCGACGACATACAGCGGAATCCCCAGCCAGCGGAACCAGCGGTAGTCGATGAGCGCGGTCACCAGATAGACCCCGGAACCGATCAGGATCCACTGCTTCTGCTGGCTGGCGAAATATTCGCCGCCCTGGGGCAAATGCCGCGCCGCACTCTCGATCGAGAGCACGCCGAACACGAGCAGCCCGTACATCCAGAAGACGAGCGCCCAGTTCATTCCCAGCAGCTTGCGCAAAAGCGGCGTCATGCGTGCCCGAAACCTTCCCGAAAGCCCCCGCCTGCGCAAGTCTCGGCAACTGCGGACCGCCGATCTCCGAATCGGCCCGCCCCGCAACCGGGCGCTCCCACTCCCATCCTTGCCGATCCCCGCCTCCCGAGTGATCATTGCCCCATGAAGCGAGTCGCCATTCCCGCCGTCGTCCTGATCCTGGCCGGACTCGCCTTCTGGTGGTTTTCACCCACCCAGGTCCTCAAGCGCCGGACCGCTGCCTTCATCGATACCGCCAGGGTTCCGGTGTCGATGAGCGACCTCGGCCGCAGCGCCCGCGGCCGCCACCTCGCCGACTACTTCGCCCCGCGCATCGAGGTCGAATCGCCCGAAAACCTCGCGCACGAGGTCGGCCGGACCTTCACCCGGGACGAGGCCGCCGCGCTCTACTCCGGCGTCGCCCGCTACTGCCGCGAAGTCTCCATCACGGACCTCGAGTTTGTGTCCGTTGGATCCAAGAACGAGGAGGCGCGGGTCGTCTTCACCGCCGACACCATCGTCGACCTCCCCAACCGCCGACCGGTCGACGGACTCGTGACCGTCGAGAGCCGGTGGCGAAAGATCGAAGGCGACTGGCTTCTTGAAGCGTTCGAGTGGACGGAGTCGGCGAGACCTTGAGTCCTTCTGCGTTGGACCTTCCGGCGCAGGCATGCATTCTCCGCGCCCGCCGATGCTTTCGATCCAGAACCTCCGCGTGGAATACGGTGCCCGCGTCCTCTTCAGCGACCTTTCGTTCGCGGTTCAACCGCGGGAACGCATCGCCTTCGCCGGCCCCAACGGTGCGGGCAAGTCGACCCTGATGAAGTGCATCGCCCGGGTGATCGAACCCTCCGGCGGGCTCATTACCGCGCCCAAGCACTTCCGCGTCGGCTACCTGCCGCAGGAAGGCATCCACGTCACCGGCCGCAGCCTGTGGGACGAGACGCTCTCGGCCTTCGGCGAGACGCTTGAACTCCAGTCACGGATCGACCGCCTGTCCGGCGAACTCACCAAGCTCGATCCCCGCTCCTCGCCGTATGCCGAGTTGCTCGAGGAGATCGGAGGGCTCGAATTGCGACTCGAGGCCTCCGACCCGTCACGCATGAAGCCCAAGGTCGAGTCGGTTCTTCAAGGACTCGGCTTCAAGCGTTCGGATTTCGCCCGGGATTGCGGTGAGTTCTCCGGCGGTTGGCAAATGCGGATCGCGATGGCGAAACTCTTTCTCCAGGAGCCGGAGGCCCTGCTTCTCGACGAGCCGACCAACCACCTCGACATCGATTCGCAGCGATGGGTCGAGCAGTATCTTCACGCCTATCCGGGCGCGATCCTGATCATTTCCCACGACCTCGCGCTGCTCGACGCGCTGTGCACGCGGACCATCGCATTCCACCACGGGAGGGCCGAGGAATACGCCGGCAACTACTCCTACTACCTCAAGGAGTCGGTCCACCGGAAAGAGATCCACCGCCGCCGCTACGAGACCCAGCAGCGCGAGATCGAGGAGACCAAGCGCTTCATCAATCGCTTCCGCGCCCAGGCCAACAAGGCCTCGCAGGTGCAGTCGCGGATCAAGCAGCTCGATAAGGTCGAGTTCATCCCGCCGCCCGAGCAGGACGATGCCGTGATGAACTTCCGCTTCCCGCAGCCGCCGGCATCCGGGCATCTGGTGGCGAAGCTGGAGGGGGCCACCAAGACCTACGGCAATCTCACCGTGTTCCGCGGTTTCGATTTCGAGATCAACCGCGGCGAAAAGTTCGCGATCGTCGGACCCAACGGCGCGGGCAAGTCGACCTTCTGCCGCCTGATCACCGGCCAGGAGGCGCCCAGCTCCGGCGAGCACGCCTTCGGCCAGAAGGTCCGGGCGTCCTTCTTTTCCCAGAACCACGCCGACGAACTCGACCCGGAAAAAACGGTGCTCGAAACCGTCGAGGAAACGGCCACCCGCGAGGCCGCCATGCAGTGCCGGAACATCCTCGGCTGCTTCCTGTTCCGCGGCGACGACGTGTTCAAGAAGGTCGGAGTGCTCTCGGGAGGCGAACGGTCGCGGGTCGCGCTGGTCCGGATGCTGGTCCAGCCCGCCAACTTCCTGATCCTCGACGAGCCGACCAACCACCTCGATGTCCAGAGCCAGGAGGTCCTCCAGAACGCCCTCATCGACTACGAGGGCACGGTGCTGATCGTCTCGCACAACCGCTCCTTCCTCGATCCGTTGGTGTCGAAAACCCTCGAGTTCCGTCCGGGCGAGCCCCCCCGGCTTTTCGCCGGAAACATCACCTACTACCTCGACAAGACCGCCGAGGAGTCCCCGGAGCCGGCCGCCAAGCGTCCGCCGTCCGCCGACAAACCGGCCTCCGCCGCGCCGGCCAACCGCAAGGAGGAAAGGCGCCGGGAGGCGGAACTGCGCCAGAAGCGCTCGTCGGTGCTCAAGCCATTGGAAAGCGAGCTGGAGTCGCTGGAGTCCGCGATCGCCGAGCTCGAGGGCGCGCAGGCCACCCTGACGGCGGCCCTTTCCAGCGATGAGGTGGCCATGGATCCGGACAAGCTCCAGCAGACGGGAAGCGCCGTGCAGCAGGTCACCGAGAAGCTGGAGAAGGCCTATTCCCGCTGGGGCGAGCTTTCTGACGAGGTCGAGCGGGTGCGGATGAGCCTCGGGGATCGCTGAGGTGCCGCCCTGGATTCTGCGTAAACCGAATCCGGTTCCATTCCGTTTATCATTGAGAATCCGCGCCCATGCGGACCGTCAAAACCCATGATTCGTCCGATCGCTCTCATCGCTCTCGCCACCGTCGGCTTGAGTCCCGGGCAGACCGTGTTCATTTCGCGGATGTGGCACAACCACCAGCCGCTCTACTGGCCCGAGTGGAACACCAATGGCGGCGAGACCAACCGGGTCGAGTACGCGTGGGACTCGATCACCCTGAAGCCCCTGCGCGGCTATGCCGGAAGCCCCTCGCAGCACCCCGAGAACAATCTCGGTGAAATCTTCGGCAAGGCCGACCGTGTGGTGGCCTACCAGAACGGCCCGCGCGCCTCGCTGGAGAACGCACCCGGCGCGGCCTTCTGCGTTTCCTACTCGGGATCGCTCATCGACAACGTCCGGCAGCTCGGGGCCGGCGGGCACCTGTCGTATGGCCCGGGCTGGTGGGACGGCAACCGCACCGCCCGCAACTGGACGACTCCATCCGGATCCCGTCGACTTGATCTGGTTGGCTTCACCTACCACCACTCGCTGGCCCCGCTCCTCCCCAAGGAGGTCTTCCGCAAGGAACTGCGGATCTTCAAACAGGCGTGGTGGAAGGCCTGGGGCGGCAACAGCGACCTCTCGGATCATTCGAAGGGCTTCTTCCCCACCGAAATGGCCTTCTCACGCCACCTCGTGGATGTGCTGGTCGATGAAGGTTACGACTGGAGCATCGTCGCGAGCCATCACCTTTCGCGAACCTGCCCGACCTACTTCAATCAGTTCGACCTGGGCAACGACCAGTACAACATCAACAGCAGCCCACCCAACCGTGCCGACCTTCTGGGACCCTCGCCGACGACCGGCTGGTGGCGGGCCGAGCCCAATCCGGGCAATGCCGCCTGGAATGTCTCGCCCTTCGCCTACCAGCTGCACCGGGTGGAATATGTCGATCCCGAGACCGGCAACACCAAGTCGATGATCGCGGTGCCATCGGACGACGTGCTGTCCTACCAGTACGGCTATTCGAATGCCGGGGTCGGCAACATCAACGACCACATCGCCCCCCACGCCACCGACCCGGCGCGCCCCGCGCTGGTGATGCCGACGACCGACGGCGACAACGCCTGGGGTGGCGGCAACGATTCGTGGATGAACGCCACCAAACAATTCTTCGAGTCGGGCTACACGCCCACGGCGGTGCAGGATTTCGTCAATGCCCACGGCGCGGCCGCCGGAACGGTGCACATCGAGGACGGGGCCTGGATCTTCCCGACCGACGACTACGGTTCCCCCTATTTCCTGAAGTGGATCGAGCCGCCCCTCGGCGGCGACCCTGCCAAGCGCTATCCGGGCACCATCGCCGAGCTCGAGTCGCCCGGCTTCGCGCTCAAGTTCTGGGCCTGGGCACCGGTCATCACCGGAGCCAACTGGTGCGAGACCGCCGAGCAGGTGCTGGAGGACGAGGGCGGCAGCGTGGAAGCCTGGAAGATCCAGGCACCCTACGACTGGGACGGAAGCTGGACGAACCCCAACGACGTGGAGTTGGCCTGGCACATCTACCTCGGCGGGCTCGACTCCGGCTTCAACTACTACGGCGGGCTGGGCAACGACGACGAGGTCAAGGCGGCGCTGGCCACTACCCGCACGATCGAGAAGCTGCAGCCCTTCATGACCCCCGAACGCCGGGCGCAGGACCGGACGCCGCCAAGCGTCCTCAAGCCCCAGCGCTTCCCCTACAATCCGGGCGCCCACACCTTCGGCTGGTTCAACCGGATCCCCGGAGGCGACGAACGCTACCTCAAGGAGATGCCGTCGGAATTCTACGTCTGGACCCACGCCTACGACCTCTCCGGCGTCGAGCGGGTCGAACTCAAGGTGCGGGTCGACGGCGACGGCATCAACTCTATGGCCACGGTGGACAACGAGACCTACTCCGGCGGAAGTGAGGTGGGATCGTGGATCACCATTCCGATGACCCGGCGCGTGCTACCGAACGACCAGGGCTCGCTCAACGCTGCAGCCAACCATGGCGAGATCAACTACTTCATCACGCCCCCGGAGTTGGCCGACTACTATTTTGCCAGGATCACCGACGCCGAGGTCCCCGATTTCCGCGGCAAACTCCTCGACTACCACATCGAGGCCGAGGACCAACTCGGAAACATCCACAAGTCCGAGATCCAGCACGTCTTCGTCGAGGACGACGGCGGCGGCGAACCGGTCGATCCGCCCGCGATTCCCGACGGTCTGGTGGTCATCGAAGAGGAAGCCACCTCGGTCCGGCTCGACTGGAACGACGTCGACGGCGCCACCAGCTACGTCCTTTACCGCGACGGCCACCCCATCGGAAGCGCGGCTGGTTCCGGGTTTCTGGACCAGGGTCTGGCACCCCTGACGAGCTACGACTACCACGTGGTCGCCCGCAATTCCGGCGGCGATTCGGCGCCCTCGGCGACCGTCACCGCGACCACCACCGCCGCAACCGGTCCCCTGCCCTTCATCATGGACGGCTTCGCCGACTTTCCCGGTTACCTGCTCTCCGATCCCGGGATGACCCTCTACGCCGCGGTCCGGGGCAGCACCCTGTACCTCGCCACCTGGGCCCCGGGTGAGTTTGGGAACGACCATCACATCCTCGTCGGCTCGTCATTGGAAGCCACCGCCAACCAACCGGCCCCGTGGGCCAAGGCCGGCTTGACCGCGCTTCCGGCCGACTCGCCCTTCATCGGGGCCGAGGGCGACAATGACTACATCGTGTGGTCGAATGCAGGGAACGTCGGGACCACCATGATCCGCGGATCCCGCGGCGGGCAGATGGAGGCCACCATCGATCTCGTCGATGCCTTCGGCACCGTGCCCGCCACCGTCCACCTCGCCGCGCTCGCCTACCAGTCTCCCGACGGTGGCCTGCTTGCCTCGCAGGCGCCGGCCCCGGTCATCAACGACGACAACCTCGATCCCGACGAGTTCCTCGGCATCCCGGTCGAGGCGCTGCGCGACGAGAACGCCGACGGCCTCTACGACCGCCTCGATCCGCGGATCGACTTCGTGACCACCGGCTTTGCTCCCGGAACGGGCGGACACCAGATCACCTGGAACTGCTTCCCGGGCTGCCGTTACCAGATCGAGTCCTCACCGGATCTCGGTCCGGACAACTGGACGCCGGTGCCCGAAGCCGAGGTCACCGCGGGTCCGCTGGACCTCTCGCTCTCCCACCCAGTCGCCATCGAGGGCACCCGCCGCTTCTACCGGGTCCGGCTGCTGCCTTGACGATGGTGAGACGCTCGGACCGTGGCCGGGGCTTCCAGCCCCGTTGCCAGTCCTCCCAGCAAATTTGGCGACGGGCCTGGAAGGCCCGGCCACATCCACTCACGTATCACCTTCGCCTGCCTTGCGAGCGACATAGACCGTGCTGGCGGCTTCGCGTTCCTGATGCGGATTGGGGAAGGTCACCACCTCGGCATCGCAACTGGCGAAGACCTCTGCGAGCGCGGTCATGAAGGGATCCTCGGGCGGATCGTCCGACCACAGGGCGAAGACCCCGCCCGGATGAAGCTTGTCCGCCAACCGGCGCAGGCCCGACGCCGCGTAGAACGCCGCATGGCGCTCATGCAGCAGCTTCGAGGGCGAATGATCCACATCCAGCAGTACCGCATGAAATCGGCGACCGGGCGTGGCGGGGTCGAAGCCGTCGCCCAGAGCCAGTTCGAAGAAGTCGCCGTGACGGAACCGGCAACGTGAATCCTCCACCAGTCCCGGGCCCAGCGGGACGAGACCCTTCTCGTGCCACTCGATCACCGGCGCGAGGTAGTCCACCACGACCAGCGAACCCAGCGAGGGATGATCCAGCGCCTCGCGGGCGGTGTAGCCGAGACCGAGTCCGCCCACCACCACGTCCAGCGCACCCTCACCCGGATGCGCCTCCGCCGCCGCGTCGAGACCCAGGCGGGAAAGCGCGCGTTCCACCTCGGTGAACAGGCTCGTCATCAGGTAGGCATCGCCGAGGATGACCTCGTGGACCTCCAGGTTGTCCAGCGGCAGCAGGGTACGCCGACGCAGGATCAGCTCGCCGAGCGGTGTCTCACGATAGTCGAGCTCTTCGAACTGCGGCCGTGCTTGCATGGACATTGCTATCCCTGATGTGTCACGAATTCGAGTTCGCGGGAATGACGAAATGCCCAATTACCCAAGCACGAAGGAATGACGAAGGTCCGAAGCCGAAGGTCGCGGCGACAGGCGGGTGAGTGGACGGCACCCAACCTTGCCGTTTCGGGTTTGCATTGGGTATTCGGGTATTTGGGTGATTCGCCATTCGTTCGCCCGCCACAAATGAAAACACCCGCACCGGAGACTCCGGTGCGGGTGTTGAAACGATTCGGACCCCGGGCTCAGATGCCCTTTTCGACGATGTCGTTCATCAGGTCGATGACGCGGTTCGAGTAGCCCCACTCGTTGTCGTACCAGCTGACGAGCTTGAAGAACTTCTCGTTGAGCTCGATGCCGGAGCCGGCGTCGAAGATCGACGAGTGCGCGTCGTGGATGAAGTCGGAGGAAACAACCTCGTCCTCGGTGTAGGCGAGGATGCCCTTGAGGTAGGTCTCTGAGGCCTTCTTCATCGCCTCGCAGATCTCCTTGTAGGAGGTCGCCTTCTCGGTCTTCACGGTGAGGTCGACGGCCGACACGGTCGGCACCGGCACGCGGAAGGCCATGCCGGTAAGCTTGCCCTTCACGGCGGGAATGGCGAGGCCGACGGCCTTGGCGGCACCGGTGCCCGACGGGATGATGTTCATTGCCGCGGTGCGACCGCCCTTCCAGTCCTTCTTCGAGGGACCGTCGACGACCTTCTGGGTCGCGGTGTAGGCGTGCACGGTGGTCATCAGGCCCTCGTCGATGCCGAAGCCCTCCTTGAGGAGCACGTGGACAACGGGAGCGAGGCAGTTGGTGGTGCAGCTCGCGTTCGAGATGATGTGGTGCTTGGCCGGATCGTAGGCGTCGTCGTTGACGCCCTGGACGATGGTGGCAACGCCGTCGCCCTTGCCCGGTGCGGAAAGGATCACCTTCTTGGCGCCCTGGTCGAGGTGCCCCTGGGCGGCCTCTTCGGCGGTGAACAGGCCGGTGCACTCGAGCACCACGTCGACCCCGAGTTCCTTCCACGGCATGGCAGAGGGACCTTCGCGGACGCCCAGCACCTTGATCTCGTGGCCGTTGACGACCAGCAGATCGTCCTCGGGGAGGTCGGCGGAGGATTTCTTCGACTCGACGGTGCCGGTGAAGCGGCCCTGCGTGGAGTCATACTTCAGGAGGTAGGCGAGGTTGTCGGCGGGCACGAGGTCGTTCACGGCGACGACGTTGAATTTCGTCCCGAGGTGTCCCTGCTCGACGAGCGCGCGGAAGACGAGGCGTCCGATTCGGCCGAAGCCGTTGATGGCGATGGTGGTCATGATGCTTGTTGGTAGTTGCCGCACGAGCGGCGATGTTCCGTCCGCTTTCGTGCGGCACGGGAGGTGGAATCCGACGGTTTTGCGCCGCCGGGAGCGGAATTATCCATTCACCGGCGGAGCCGTCAATGCCCGCCTGCGTCACGCTGTCGTGAGCGTCGGGCGCGAGCATTGGCAGAGCCAGAAGACCACGCCTGCCAGCAGAATTCCTGCCAGGCCCACATGCAGGACCTGCACCGCCGCGTAGATGTGGACCTGCGCCATGATCACGCCGAGGATCATCTGGACGACGACCATGGCGAGAACCAGACGGGCCGCCCGGCCCTCGTTCCCCGCCGTGGCGCGCCTCCCCTTGAAATACGCGAACAGGGTCAGGGCGAAGATCACCCACGAAAACGAGCGGTGCATGAGATAGACCGTGGTCTGCTCGAGTTCGCCGATCCATTCGGAGCGCGGCTCGCCCTCGTGGCTCTTGGCCATCTCGTCGGTCATTTCCCGGATCTGCGTGCCCATGATGCCCTCGATCACCACCAGCACGAAGAGCGAGGCCACCAGCCACCACAGGCCGGAGCGCTTCGCCTTTTCGAGGGGCAGCCGCAGCGGCCGGTCGGTGCCGCGCCACACGGTGAAGGCGAGCACCGCCACCAGCAGCATGGCCAGCGCCATGTGGGTCGTGAGCACCCCGGGCTTGAGTCCGCTGTAAACGACCTTGGCCCCCATCCAGGCATTGATCAGCACCAGCAGCACCGAAACGAAGGCGGTGAAGACGACGATCCGCTGGTCCCGCGGGCGTCCGAAGGCCGCGATCAGGGTGACCACCGAGAGCAGGCCGACAGGCAGGGCCAGCAGGCGGTTGGTGAACTCGGTCCAGACGTGGCGGGCGTTGAACGATTCGAGAAGGGACTCCGGGGTGACGCTCCCCGGATCGCGCCCGAGCCGCTCCGCCTTCTTCTGGAATTTCTCGAAGTCGATCTTCGAGAGATCGACCTGTTCGACCTTCCACGGCGGGATCAGGCATCCCCAGCAGGTGGGCCAGTCGGGACAACCCAGGCCGGCGCCCGTGACCCGGACGATGGCACCCGCAAAAAGAAGCACCAGCACCGAGACGAGGGCCGCGAAGGCCAACTTCTGAAATCGATTCATGCGACTGCCCGAACCAAGTCCGGATGCCCCGCCCACGCGAGCGGAAAAACTACGACCGCCCGACCGCATCCGCGGTTTCCTCGGCCGGCAGGTCGCCCTCGTCCCCGTCGGTCTTCACCTCGGTGAGGATGCGCTTTTCCTCCTTGGGCCGGTGCGTCTCCTTGCCGACCGCCACGGCGATCCAGCGGAACTCGACGCTGTTGTCCAGGAGCACCTTGACCATCATCGTCAACGGCACCGCCAACAGCATGCCGATCGGCCCCCACAGCCAGCCCCAGAAAATGACCGAGGTCAGGACGACCAGCGTCGACAGTCCGAAGCGGCGCCCCATCAGCATCGGCTCCACGACATTGCCGAGGAAGGTGTTGATCAGGAAATAGCCGCCACCGACCGCCACCGCCTCCGGGGGCCCCATCATCAGCAGGGCCAGGATCGTCGGCGGGACCCCGGCGATGAACGATCCGACCACCGGGATGTAGTTCAAGGCAAAGGCCAGCGTGCCCCACAGGGGCCAGAAATCGAGTCCGGCGGCCCAGCACAACGCACCGGCCATCACGCCGGTGACGAGGCTCACCCCGGTCTTGATGCCGAGGTAGCGCTGGGTGTCCTTCAACGCGCTGAGCATCCGCTGGATGTTCGGCCCGCGGGCCTCGCATATCGCGTCCATGCGCCGCCCGAACATGCGGGCCTCGGTGAGCATGAAAATGGTCAGGATGATGACGATCAGCGAGGTTCCGAAGAACTTCACCACCCGTCCCACCACATCGGTGCCGACGTTCCAGAACTGGGCGAAGCTGAGTTCCTCAAGTTGTCCAATGAGAACCTCGGCCGCCTTGCTGACCGGCTGCGGCTCGTCGAGTTCGACCCCCTCCACAGGCTCGGGCGGCGGCTCCACCGGGATCGCCCGCGGGGGCACCTCGACCTCGCCTTCCGGCACCGCGGCTCCGCCGGGCAGCGACCAGGCCCGCAGCTTGTTCTCCGCCTCTTCGAGCGAATCCACCGCCGTCTCGAGCTTCTCGATCACCCGCGGGGCATACTCCCCCTTCCACTTCGTCTGCAGATCGCCGATCGCCGAGAACACCAGCAGCACGATGCCCGCCAGGAAGGCGAAATCCACCAGCACGGTGAGCAGCACGGCGATGGCCCGCGGCACCCGGTGATTGCGCAGCCAGTTGGTGATCGGGAAACTGATGGTCGCGATGAAGAACGACAGCAGGATCGGGACGAAGAAGCCCTGCGCCGCCTTCAAGCCCGCGACCACGACGATCAGCGACGCCAGCAGGAGCAGAACCTGCGGCGCGCGCGTGCGTCTCGGTGTGGAGGCAGCTTGGCTCATCCGTGCGGCGGAATCATAGCCCAGTCAGATTCCACGACAAAGAAATCCTTGTGCCAATTCATGCCGGTCGCAGTCCGCGGCGAACCGTCCACGCCCGGGAACCGACGGCGCGCTTGACCGGCACCTCGAAAAACCCGGCCATCCCCCGCCGCTCCCGCAGATCGAGCAGTGCCGGACCGACCGCGGGAAAGCGCCAGAGGAAACCCATTTCTTCGAGTCGTCGCGGCCGGACCCACCGGCTCTTGGTCACCAGCTCGGTCTCGGTTCCCATGATCTTCGCCCCGACCTCCAGCATCCAGCTGGCGGCGGGCAGCCCGACCGGAACGGCCAGCACCTCGCGAAACCGCCGCATCCACTCCCGGTTGGAGGGAGCCTCCGGAGCGGTGAGGTTGAAAACGCCATCCGCCAGCGGATTCGACTCCAGCAACTCGAGCGCGGCGATGAAGTCCTCCATGTGGATCCAGCTCACCCGCTGGTCGCCGCGTCCCATGGTTCCCCCGAGCCCCTTGCGCACCAGGCCCGAAATCCGGTCGAAGACCGAGTCCTCCTCGTTCGCCAGAACCATCCCGATCCGCAGGGCAAGCTTGCGGGTCGCGGCCGGGACCACCGAGTCGAAGAAACCCTGCTCCCAGGCGCGTGCGACCTCGCAGGAAAACCCCTCCCCCGGTTCGCCGCTGCATTCATCCTGCGGACGATCCGTGGCGTGGCGATACCAGGTCGCCGTGCTGGCGTTCATCCACACCCTCGGCGGCACCTTGCAGTTGCGGACCGCCTGCCCGATCAGCGCCGTTGTCCCGACCCGCGAGTCCATGATCTCGCGGCGATTCGCCTCATCGTAGCGACAGTTCACGCTCCTTCCGGCCAGATTGATCACCAGCGCCGCCCCTTCCAGCGCCAGCGCCCACGGTCCGAGGGATCGACCATCCCAGTCCAGAAACATCACGTCGGGCGGAAGCCCGGCCTGACGGCGCCCCACCGCAACGACCTCCCTGCCCCTGCGGCAGTAGTGCTGACACAGATAGCGGCCGAGAAATCCGTTCGCTCCAAAGATCACCACGGTGTTGTTGGTCATGACGTGTTGGACAGTATTTTCGGGTGTTTCAGGAAAAAATGAAATACGGCGCGAGAAGAAAAATCATTTCAAGAGCTTTGCAGCCAGCTGCACGGCGAAGCCGTGCTTCATGCCGGAGATCTTGTCGGCGACCTTCGAGGCAAAGGCGACGAACTCCTCGAGTTCCCGCATCTGTTCGTGAAAATCCTTTCCCTCCTTGCTCCCGATGTCCTCGGTCTCCTTCGCGCACTTGCTCAACACGTGGATCGCCGGCTCGATCTCGCGGCGTTTCCGCTCCCGGGCCACGGTGGTGAAAATGTGCCAGACATCCTTGTCCGCCTCGAAAAACTCCCTCCGCTGACCCTTCTTGACCACGCTCCGGACCAAGCCCCAGGCGACCAGTTCCTTGAGGTTGGTGTGGGCGTTTCCCCGGCTGACCTCGAGCGCCTCCATCACGTCGTCGGTGCTCATCGGCTCCGGCGCGGTGATCAGCAGGGCGTGGATCTGCGCCATCGTGCGGTTGATGCCCCACTGCGTGCCAAGCGCGCCCCACTGGCCGACAAATTCATCGCGGGCTGCCTGCAATTTATCCACCCCGATTTTCATACTTTCAGTATTTACCGAAAGATTCGTAACACTCAAGAAAAATCGTCCTGCAATCCCGGTACAACCCTCAATTGACCGGATTTTTGTGGCAATAAGGTCACCAGAATGTCTCTAACGGCGCTTGGCGGCATGAAGCCTGCTAGCTACTCCAGTAACGGTTTCGCGCCTGAACGGCTTCGCCGTCGCACAGATTACCCAGAACCAGACATTCCCATGAGGACGCTCCCCGCACTTGTTTTCGCAGCATTTGGTTTTCAAGCAACCCACGCACTCAATCCCGGCGACATTGCGTTTACCGGATTCAACGTGGACGGCGACGACGACTTTGCGATTGTGGCCTTGGTGGACATTCCCCCGAGCACCACGATCCACTTCACCGACAACGAGTCCGACGGGGCAGGAGGGCTGAATACGGGCGAAGGAGCGATTTCTTGGACGAGTGACCCCTCTCCGACTCCGGCCGGCACCGTGGTCGTGTTCACGGATACGGCGAGTTCGAGCACTTTGACGGCGAGCCTTGGCACGTTGGTCGACGGAACCGGAGGCATGAATTTGGCCGCTGGCGGTGATGCCATCTTCGCCTTTGAGGGTCCCAATGACACAACGGTCACCACCTTTCTCGCGGCAGTCGCCAATGAGGCCGGCAACTTCGGAGATCTGACCGGTTCTGGCCTTACCGAGGGGACAACCGCATTCACTTTCACCACATTCGGCAATCCAGATGGGGGTGAGTATTCAGGGGCTCGGAGCGGGCAGGCCACGTTCGCGGATTACATTCCGCTGATCGCGGACCCTTTCAACTGGACCACCGAGGACTCCGACGGAGAGGCAAGCCTTCCGTTCGATTCGACACCCTTTACGACCGGCGGCGCTGCCCCGGTGCAATTGTTTTTATTTCTGACTGACTTCGAAATCTCGGAAAGCGGCGGCTCCACCACGCTTTCGGTCTTCCGCGATGGACCAACTACCTCGGCCGCCACGGTCACGCTCACATCGAATGACACCGGTGAGGCCACCGTTCCACTCACCGCCGATTTTCTGGTCGGCGAAGACACTGTGGATGTGACCGTGACCGCTGTGGACGACTCCATATTCGATGGCCCGCAAACGGTGACCTTCACAGCTGCGGGAGTGGGCTTTTTCGACGGGACTGCTGACCTCACGGTGAACGACGACTTCGCGGACAACGCAGACCTGATCATCAACGAGATTTACCCCAACAATTTCGATCTCGATCTCAACGGCGACGGAATCGCCAATGGCGCCGATGAGTTCATTGAGCTTGTGAACACCTCGGGGTCCCCCTTGGACATTTCCGGATGGACGATTTCGGACGAGAGCAGCCTCCGACACACCTTCGCACCTGGAACCATCCTGGGCACCGATTGTGCGATTCTTGTGTTTGACGAGCTCCCGCCGACAACTACCGGCATCGATGGCACGCAAGCGGTTGCAGCCTCGACGGGATCGCTCTCCCTCAACCCGGCCGATACCCTGACCATCCAAGACAACACCGCGGCGGTCGTCATGACCTGCAGCTATGACAGTCCATTCGCACCCACCGCCCTCGACTCGGTCAATCTCGAATCCGACGCCACGCCGGGTCCGTACACAGATCACTCTTTCGTGGTCGGAAGCGGCGGGGCTCAGCTTTCGCCGGGAACCAAGGTCGACGGCTCGGCCTTCTGCACGCAGCCCATCCTCACCCTTAGTGCATCCCCTACCTCGTTCACCGAGAACACCGCCGGAACCGCTTCCACTGGAACCGTGACTGCCACTCCCGCCCCCACGAACGATCTCATCGTGACGCTGACCTCCGGCGACACCACCGAGGCCATCGTGCCAGCGACTGTCACGATTCTCGCAAACGACCCGAGTGCGACCTTCCCAATCACCGCAGCGGACGACCTGGAAGTGGATGGGGATATTGTGGTCACCCTTGCGGCATCTGCAACCGGCTACGTGGGCGACACGTCCACCGTCACGGTACAGGACGACGGCGACACGGTGATCACACCGAACCTCTCGCCTGGCTCGATTGCCTTCACAGGATTCAACTCCGACGGTGGCGACAATCTTGCTTTCGTCGCTCTTCAGGACATCGATGCAGGTCAGGTGATCTTCTTCACCGACGACGAATGGGATGGTGGGGCGGTTGGTGCGGGAGGAGGCTTCGTCGACTCGAATGAGGGCACCATTCGCTGGACCAGCCCCATTGGTGGGGTTCCGTCCGGCACCATCGTCCTCATCGATGAGCCCGGAAGCTCCGCGACCATCTCCACCAACATCGGTGTCGCCGCTGTGGAAGACAGTCAGGTGGCTCTCTCCACCTCCGGCGACACCCTCTACGCCTATCAAGGGAGCGACTTCCGTACCGTCACCTCGTTCGTTGCCCTGATCTCGAGCGAGGGCGCTCCAAACCTCACCGGAACCGGACTAACGTCAGGCACGACGGCCGTCCTCCTTCCGGACAGTACGGATGGTGGCGTCTATTCCGCAGGCCGGTCGATTTCGCCAACTTTTGCAGGCTACCTGCCGCTGATCGGTGATGTGGCTGGCAACTGGACGCTCGCAAGCGATGGTGCGAGCCTTGTGCCGTTCGACACGACCGCGTTCACGCTAGGCACCGCCGATCCGTATGATACTTGGGCAGACTCCAAGGGTCTTACCCCGTCAAACAACGGCGCAGAAGATGATGCCGAGAATGGAGGCAGCGGCGACGGTATTGCGAACGTGCTCGAATTCATCCTCGGTGGTGACCCTCTTGCCGTCGATCCATCGATTCTACCGACCGCATCGACTGACAACAGCGACTTCATCTTCACCTTCAACCGGAGCGATGAGTCAGAGAGTGTCACCACGGCGACATTCCAGTGGGTTGCCGATTTGGACTTCTCTGGAGCGAATATTGTCCCAATCGGAGCGATCAGTTCTCCCGCCGATGGCAACGGTGTTACAGTGACCGTCGAGGAGAATGGTAGCGCGGTAGACACGATCACTGTGCGAGTGCCGAAGACCAATGCACCCGCCGGTGCGCTATTCGGGCGACTGACGGGCACTCGTCCCTGAATCCTGTCAAGATTGTCGATCTGGGAAAAGGTGCTTCGGGAAATCCGGAGCGCCTTTTTTGTATGACGTCATCTTTGGCATTGGGATATCACCCAGCCGAGCTACGAAGGGCGCATGGACTTGTCCGAGTTTCGAAAGGAATACAGCGACCGCGGACTGCATCGTGAGGATCTGGCGGCCGAGCCGGTCGAGCAGTTCGGCTCATGGTTCAATCAGGCCGTGGAGCTCGGCATCCCCGAACCCAACGCGATGTCCCTCGCCACGGTCGACGAGGGCGGCATGCCGCTGCTGCGCACGGTGCTGCTGAAGTATTTCGACGTTTCCGGCTTCGTGTTTTTCACCAACTACGAAAGCCGCAAGTCGGCCCACATCGCCGGCAACCCCCGGGTTTCGCTGATGTTCCCGTGGGTCACGCTCGAGCGCCAGGTCATCATCCAGGGCCGGGCCGAGAAGATCAGTTCCGCGGAGTCGCTGCGCTACTTTGCCAGCCGGCCCCGGGAGTCGCGGCTGGGTGCCTGGGTCTCCTGCCAGAGCTCGGTGATTTCCTCGCGCAAGCTGCTGATGCAGAAGCTCAACGAGCTGAAGGACAAGTTCGCCCACGGCGAGATTCCCCTGCCCTCCTTCTGGGGCGGCTACCGGGTGGTGCCAAGCACGGTCGAATTCTGGCAGGGAGGGCCCGCGCGGCTGCATGACCGCTTTCTCTACACCCGGTCGGGCGAGAACTGGAAAATCGAGCGCCTGTCGCCGTAGTGCTTTGTCCAACTTGAACGGATGGATGGAGTCGTCGCCAACGGGTCATCGTGATTGATCGACTGGGTGGCGCCCGCCCCGGGCAGGCCCTCCCGGTGCTTGCCCGTGATCGGTCCGAGCGACGATGCCTGAATCACCTCCACGACCTGCATCCTCCCACGGATCCATCACTTCAATCTGGACGGAGCAGTAGTCCGGGCTCTGACTTGGCGCTTGGCCGCTCCGCGCCGATGGCCTAAGCAGGCGGCCCGCCCGGCGACGCTATCCGAACACACCCCATGCGCACCCTTCTCATCCTTCTCCGAAAGGAGCTGAAAGGCTACTTCCACAACCCCTTCGGGTGGGTGATGATCGCGCTGGTCGTGTTTTTCAACGGCATCGGGATCTCGACCTCGATGAAGGGCTTCACCGAGAGCCCGTCCCAGCACAGCCTGGTCTTCGCGACCTTCCACTCGCCGGTCTTCTGGTTCTGGTTCCTCTTCATCTTCCCGCTGATCACGATGCGGACCTTCGCCGAGGAAGAGCGGAGCGGCACGCTGGAGACCCTGCTCACCGCGCCGGTGAAGACCGGACAGGTCGTCCTGTCGAAATACGGGGCCGCCCTGATCTTCTACGTCCTGATGTGGGTGCCCACGGTCTTCCAGTTCCAGATCTTCCACTGGGTCGCCGAGCTGCCCGAGGGATGGACGCCCGGAGAACTGATCGGCACCTACCTGATCCTGTTCCTGATGGGGGCCGCCTTCACGGCCATCGGCTGTCTGGCCTCGTCGCTGACATCGAGCCAGATCATCGCCGGCCTCCTGACCCTCTGCCTGCTGATGCTGATCTTCTTCCTCGGCTACGTGCCGGTGATCTGGGGGGGTGCCTTCCGCGGTGCGGGCCTGTTCCGGCACATCTCCTGCCAGGAGCACCTGGCCTTCTTCGCCCGGGGCTGGATTGATTCCCGGCCGGTCCTCTACTACCTTACCCTCGCAGGCACCGTCCTCTTCCTCACCTATCACGTCGTCGACTACCGGCGCTGGAAACGATGAGCGATCCCGAATCCAAAACGGTTCACCCGCCGTCCCGCCGCCCGGGCACCGGCTTCCTGTCGGTGCTCCAGGTCGTGTTCGTGATCTGCCTCTTCCTGGCCGTGAATTTCCTCGGCTCCCGGCACTCGCGACCGATCGATCTCAGCGACAACCTGGGCTTCACCCTGGCGGGCTCGACCCGCCGCTACCTGGAATCGGACGCCGTGCGCAACCGGGAGCAAGCCATCGACCTGATCGTGGCCTTTCGCGCCGACTCGCCCTTCTATGATCGGATCCGCCCGCTCGCCGAAGAATACGCGCGACTGTCCGGTGGCAAGATCCGGCTGCGACTCGTCGACCCGATCCGGGCCAATGATGTCGCCGAGTCGCTCTCGGCCGAGTATGGCCTCGTCTTCAGCCAGGACATGGTGATCATCGACGCGCGGGCGCCCGAAGAGAGGAGTTCGACCGGAGACCAAGGCCGGAGTCCCCACGTCCATGTCGCCAAAATCGAGGACATGCTGGTCTTCGAGACCGACGCCAACCAGCAGCGCAAGGTTCGCGCATTCCTCGGTGAAGATGCGATGCGCGCCGGTCTCGTGGAGGCGATCGAGGGAAGGCGGCGGAAAATGTGGGTCCTCGCCGACAAGAGCGACCTGACGAGCACGGAGAACGAAGGACTGTGGACCGTCTTCGCGTCGAACCTGCTGTCGCAGAACATTCTGCCGGAGCGCGTTCCCTTCGCCGGTGTCGAGAGGGTGCCCGACGACATCGAGGCGATTGCGGTCATCGACGCCGCCTACGATTTCACCAGCGAGGAAATCCAGGTCCTGGAAGATTACTGGTCACGGCCGCGCGCGGCCATTCTTGTCACCGTGGGAACCCACGATCCACCCCGCAGGCTGCGGGCATTCCTGCGGGAGCACGGGGTCACGCCGCGCAGCGAACACGTGGTGAGCGAGATCGACGGACTCGTCCGCACCTCGGTCACCGCCGGCTTCACCGAGGGCATGGAGTTCACCCGCGATCTGTGGGAGAAGACCACCGGCTTCGAGGGGGTTACGCGGGCCCTCGAGGTCCGGGAAGGCGCCGAGGACCTGCTCAACCGCCGGATTCAACCCTTCACGCTGGTCGAAGCGGATCCGCGCTTCTGGGGCGAGACGGACTTTCCCGCGGAGAGCGTCGAGTTCAATCCCGAGGAGGATCTGGCGGCGCCGGTTCCACTCGCGGCGGCCGTGCTGCGCGGCAACGCCACCGACGATCGCACCGCCGGCAGGGTCTCGCGCATGATCGTGCTGGGCAATTCCGCCTTCATGCGACCGGACAACGTGCGCAAGGCCAACCTCGACCTGCTGGCGAGTTGCTCGAACTGGCTCGTCGGCCGCGAGGCGCTCGCCGGCGAATCCGCCCGCAACATTCCGCGCTACCGCCTGCCGCTTCTGGAGCCCCAGATCACCTACATCAACCGTCTCAATCTCGTGATCCTTCCCGCCCTGCTGCTGCTGATCGGCGCCTCGGTGTGGTCGGCGCGACGAGCCTGAGTCCATGCGTTCCGTTCTTGCCACCGTCTTGCTCGGACTGGCCGCCTGCATCGCGGCCGGCCTGACCGGTCTGCGTCTCGCCGACGGTGATCTCACACGCGTCTTCGGAGCCCCGGCCTCGAAGATCGGCGACCACCTCTACGATTTCGATCCGAACGAGGTGGTCGAGATGCAGCTCGCGGGAAACGGGGTCAGCGCCATCTGCCGACGGGGTCCCGACGGCTGGGAAGTGATCTCACCCTGGAAGGACCGCGTGGATCCCCGGGTCATCCAGGCCCTGTTCTCCTTCACCCTCGGCACCCGGGTCGAGGGTGCCATTCCCAGGAACAAGGTCGAGAGCTTGAACCTGGGATTCGAGGACGGCCAGATCGGGGTCCGCCTGGCGGACGCGGAGGATGACCCGCTGGCGAAGTTCATGATCGGCCATCGCACGGCATGGGTCGGGACGGACCCGGAAACCGGTGAGACCTTTCCCACCATCTTCCTCCAACCCCGCGACAAGAGCCGCAAGGACTTCCTCTACGCCTGCACCGATCCCTGGAACATCCACACCGTGCTGGGTGACGGCTTCAAGCGCCTGCGGGACCACCACCCCTTCCTCTTCCAGCCGCAGACGATCCAATCGATCCGGATCCGCAACCGCTCGGGAGAGCTGCGGCTTTCGCGGGAGCGACCGGACCAGACCTTCGGCATCGTCAAGCCGCTCGAATTGAAATCCCGGCGCGAGGCGGTGGTTGAGCTTCTGCAGGGACTCTACGACCTCGAGGCGACCGAGGTGCTTTCGCGGTCGGCCGTCACACTCCCGGGCACCGATCCGGAGACGCTGGATCAGATCGCGCTCCTCCGGTTCGGCCAGGAGCAGGAAACCCTGCTCGAAATTTACCCGCCCGAGTCGGAGTCGGCGTCGAGCGTGCTGGCAACCGTCAGCGACCGCCCCGGTGCGGTGTTCCGCTTGCCCCTCACTCCCCGGTCCGCCGACCTCGCCGAGAAGTCCGTGCCCTCGATCTCGGACCTGCCGATGTCGGTCAACGAGCTGCGCGACCCGACCCTCGCGTCGATCACCCCGAGGGGTCTCGCCGGCATCCTGATTTCGCCCGCGATCGGCGATGACATCCTCGTCCGCCGAAATGGCCCCGAGGATCGCTTTTCGGTCATGCTCGACGGCCGGCTGCACCGGCCCTCGGAGACGGCCCTGTTCTCGCTGCTCCAGGCCGTCAACGAAGGACAGGTGCTCGAGTTCGTCTCCGACTCCGCCACCGACCTCGGTCGCTACGGTCTTGAGAGCCCCTTCCTGCTCCTGCGCTTTCTCGGCTTCGATGGAAGCAAGCTGACCCTGAGCTTCGGCCACGACCCGGAAGGCAACCTCTACGCGATCCGCGGAGGAAGCACCACGGTGGTCCGGCTCGACCCGGCGATGCTGGGTCTGATCCCCACCCGCACCCGGGACTGGCGCCCTCCCCTGGTCTGGAAGATCTCGGAAGTGAACGTGAACAGTTTCGTGCGGCGGCAGAAGGGGTCGAAGGAACTGGTCCTCTTCACCGACTTCAACGCCGAAAGCTGGCGCGCGCGACTCGGCAGCGAGGACGTCACCGACCGGCTTTCCAAGGAGCGGGCGCGGAACCTCCTCGCGAACATCCTCGACCTCAAGGCCGTGGCCTGGCTGCCGGTCGGCCAGAGCGGCGCCGACCAGGCCCTCGCGGACCCCGACCTGGAAATCACGCTGACGGTGCAGACCTTCGACGCCGAAGGCGAACCGGCCGGTCCCGAGTTGATGACACTGAGCGTCGCCAAAGTCACCCGGGGGCCGACCACGATCTGCTACGGCCGGGTGAGCCAGGAAGCGAACCCCTTTCTCCTCGACCCGGAGGTGGTCGAACTCCTCGCCGTTGATCTGATCGGGGAACCTTGACGACGGTGACGGGAAAGCCCCGGGCGGCGCTCATTCGTCCGAGTCGAAGCTGACGTCCGACACCAGATTGCCGGAGTTGTTCCCGCGGGTGACGTTGTTGGTGTAGATGTCCTTGCGGAGTCCCTGCTCGAGAATCAACCCCGGCCCGGAGTTTTCCTCCATCCGGTTGCCCTCGACCACCATGCTGATGGCCGAAAACCGAACCACCATGCCTCCCCGCAGGTTGCCGTAGCAGGAATTCTCGGTCACACGACCGGAAGCCCCGGCAGCCAGAACGATGCCGTATTCACGGTTCCCGAAGATTTCGTTGCCTGAAATCTCGATCCCCTCGGATGCCGCGTCGACGAGGATCCCGGCCCGGCTGTTGCGCTTCGAAGTCGAGTCCTTCAGCACCGCCCCGGCCCCGTCCCAGACTTCGAAGCCATGCCCGAAGTTCGACTCGGCGGTGGATTCCCTGACGTTCAGGCGGCTGCCCTTCCCATGAGCGGCGGCACCGTCCCACCCGTTGCCCTTGAACAGGCAGCGGACCGCCTCGGCCACACCTCCCTCGATCACTTCAAGTCCGTGGCCGGACGCCGACTCGAAGCGACAATCCGAAAACGACACCTCCGCGCCCCGGAGCTGCACCGCCGGATACCGGGTGTCGGACGGGTCGAAGCCCTCCTTCTGGAATACCAGCCCGATCGCGGTGGCACCCTTGGCATTCGGGCCGAAGGTCAGCACCGGCGATTCCCCGGCTTTCGCGGTGAGGATCGTCTTCCCCTCGCCCGCTCCCTCGAGCTGGATGGCGACATCGATCGAAAGCCCCCCCGGAAACGTTCCTTCCCCGAGCACCACCCGGTCCCGGTCGCGGCATCTTTCGAGGGCCTCTTCCAGGCTGGGGACGTCCTGCGGCACCCGGAGCGTCCGGCTGTAGGAAGCCACCTTCTCGTAGAAGGCCTGGATCTCCTCGTCCTCGGGGGCCAGCGCAATGGCTTCACGCATCCAATCGAGCACCTGTGAATCGAACTTCCCCTGGTCACGCAGTCGCGCGGCCGAGGTCAGTTCCCGCGCGCGGCGGAATTCCTGCTGCTGCTGCTCCCTGGCATCATCGATCTCCTTTTCGAGGACCCTCAGAATTTCGTCGCCGGGCAGGTCGCTTCGCAGTTGATCAAGGGCCACCCCCGCCTCCTCCCACTCCCGGGACTCGATAGCCGACCGCACCCGTTCCGTCCCCTTCTCCCGCACCTGCAACCGCCGCGCCGTCTCGATGCGCTCCTTGAGTTCCAGCACCCCCTTCTCGCCCGGATACCTGCCAAGCACCTTGTCGGCCGCCTCACGGGCATCATCCAGACGGCCCGCCTCGAAGGCCGCGAGGGCTTCCCCGGACCAGTAGCCGACGAACTGCTCCTGCTCCTCACGCATGCCGACTTCGATGCTCCGCCTGCCGTAGGCCGCAATCTCGGAGCCGGGATCGAGTGCCTCGATCCGCTGGTATGCCTGCTTGGCCTCCGGCCATCGCCGGCCTTCGACCAGCTTGGCACCGAGCCCCTCCAGAAAGGCGGCCTGCTGCTCGCGTTGGACCCGCCGCTCGGCCTCCATGTGAAAATACAACCAGCCCCCGCCGGCTCCGCCGACGAGCATCAGCAGGATCGCATAGACGAGATAACGCACCCGGGCTCCACCTCCGGAGTCTTTCTCAGCCGCTGCGGAAGGCTTCACCGGGGCCGCCTCGGGAGGGGCCGGCTCCGTGGTCGCGGGGGAAGGCGGGGCCTTCGGTGCCGGCGTGATCTTGTGAACGGGATGCGCAGGCGGCACCGGTTCATCGATGAAGCCCTCCCTCTTGGAGTTGATGTTCCGACCGCTGACCGAGCCCGGCACCAGCGCCATCATGGCCTCGACCTTTTTCTCCTTTTGCCGGGCGACCTCCTCGCGGACCGCCGCCAGTGCCCGGTCGAAATCCTGAAGCCCTCCCTGGTAGCGGAGGGCGATGGTGTCGTTGGGCGCGTGGCGAACGAGGTCGGCGAGACGATCACGAGCCTCCTCGAACTCCTCGAGACGGCTTGCCGGATCCTCTTCGGGATCGACACCCAGAATCCGTCTCGCTTCTTCCAACGTCACCGGCGTCCCTTAGCACCGCCTTGGACGAAGGTGAAGGGCGATTCGCCGCGAGGTCCGAGAAACTCAGGGGTTCACCGGGACGAGGGACCAAGCCGGATCCGGGGCCTCGAAGGCGACGTGTCCGCCGTGGATCGGGTGTCGGAGCTCGAATCGCCGGGAATGGAGGCACATCGGGGGGGCGCCGGGCCCGAGGGTCTGGATTCTCCCCGTCCCGCCATTCGGCAGATAGGCGGGATCGCCGACAATCGCATGCCCGGCGTGCCACAGGTGGATCCGGATCTGATTGGTCCTCCCGGTTCGGGGACGCACCCGGACCAGGCTGGTGCCGTCGCCCCGGCGCTCGATCACTTCGACCTCGGTCTCGGCGGTCAGGCCTTTCTCGAAATCAACGCCCCTCAGGCCAACCGGTCCCGGCTCCGCCGCAATCGGCGCATCCAGCACGAAGCGGTCCCGCGCCGGCTCGCCCGTCACCAGCGCCATATACTCCTTCCGGATCCCCCCGCCGGAAAACTGTGGCTGGACCTGCTTGGCAAAATGCCGCGTCCGGGCACAGACCACCACGCCGGTGGTATTGGCGTCCAGACGATGCAGCGCCCTCGGGACTTCGGGATGCCAGGCCAGGCGCAGGAAGTGCTCCATCGTGTTCCTCCGGAAGCGCCCGCAGGGATGCATCGGAAGCGGTGCCGGCTTGTCGATGACGATCAGGGCCTCATCCTCGTCAATCAGACGGATCCGTCCGTCCACCGGTGGTTCGATCTCCTGGGGCTTCAGGCGGAGGTATTCCTCGCCCGCACGCACGCGGCGATCCGCCGCGGCAGGCCCGCCATCCGGTCCAAGCACCCGGCCCTGGTCGATCATGTGCTGCCAATCCCCGGGATCGGAGTGCGGAAGAATCGCAACCAGCGCCTCGATCAACGCCATCCGGTCGCAACGACCCGGAATCCGGATCGGCTTCCGAGAATCCTCGGGCGTCGAACCCGGGCAACTCCCGGCGAGCCGGTCCAGCTTCGCCTGCATCGCCACGATCCGCTCCCGCCGTTTCACCTCATCGGGCTTGTGACAGTAGGGGCACGACTCGTTCGGCACGTAGCGCGGATCCGCCGACTCCTCGGCCGTGAGCGGAGTCTGGCAGGCGAAGCAAACCACCGAGTCACTCTCACGCAAGGCCGGGTCGAGTCCGACGCGATGGTCGAAGACGAAGCACTCGCCGTGGTAGTGCTCCCCTCCGACCTCCTCGAAATACTTCAGGATCCCGCCGTCGAGCTGATAGACCTCCTTGAATCCCAGTTTCTCCATCATCGGGGCCGCCTTCTCGCAGCGGATGCCCCCGGTGCAAAAGGTCACGACCGGCTTGTCGCGCAGGTCGCCGGGAAGCCCGTCGGCCGCCTCCGGAAAATCCCGGAAGTGATCGATCCCGATCACCCTCGCCGCTTCAAAGGTCCCCAGCTTCACCTCGTAGTCGTTGCGGGTGTCGAGCAGCACGAAGTCGCGGCCCTCGTCCAACCACTGCTTGAGCTCGCGCGGCTTGATCCGGGGCGAGGTGTGGCGGGCGGGGTCGATGCCCTCGACTCCGAAGGCGATGATCTCCTTCTTCAAGCGAACCAGCATCCGCGTGAACGGCTGCTCGTCGCTCTCGCTGTACTTCGGTTGCAGGTCCCGGAGACCGGGGATCGTCCGGATCGCATACACGAGTTCCTCGACCGCATTGTGCCGACCCGCCACGAAGAGGTTGATCCCCTCCGGGGCGAGAAGGATCGTTCCCTTCAGATCCTGATCCCTGCAGAGCCTCAGAAGCCGGGTTCTCAACCTCGGCAAGTCATCCAGTGGCGCAAAGCGATAGGCCGAAATATTGCTGATCCTGTCCACGAAGCGCTTTGAGGATGGACGGTGCGGCACTTGATGCCAAGTCACGGGATGACGTGATTGCCGCAATCTCCAGCCTCCGCTTCGCAGGCCAAACGGTCGCAGCTGTTGGAAACCCGCCGCCACGCCCCGCATTATCTCGCGAAAGGGGCGCTGATTCCCTCAACCGTTTGTATTCGACCGAAATTGCAGTCATAGACGCGGCTGCCGCCCAAAACCGTAACTCCTGCGCCTCCGGCCGAACGTCCGACGATCCGGGCACGGATCACCAGGCAAGCGGAACGGAGCGCCAACACCAAAAAACCAATCTCTGGATGGCCCACCCCTTCATCCCCGTCCTCGTATTCTTCGCGGTCGCCCTGGCCGTCCCGATCGGTGCGCTGGTGCTGGCGAGGCTGTGGATGAATTTCTTCACCCCGATCAAGCGCGGAAAGGAGAAGAACGCCCTCTACGAATGCGGCCTCGAGCCGATCGCCGAAAGCCAGACGCGCTTCCACTCACAGTACTACCTCTTCGGCCTGCTGTTCCTGCTCTTCGACGTCGAGACCGTCTTTCTCCTGCCCTTCGCCGTCACCTTCCTCGACCTGAGCGTGGGCGCCTTCGTCGTGGCGATGCTTTTCCTCCTGCTGCTCGCCGAGGGCCTGCTGTGGGCCTGGAGCAAGGGGCTGCTCAACTGGCGCGGCAGCCAGAAATCCAACTTCACGATCTATGGCGATTGACCCGAAACTCGCCGGGGAACTCAAACCGGCCGGCATCCACGTGACCTCCTTCGAGTCGCTGATCAACTGGGGCCGTTCGAGTTCGCTTTGGCCGATGCAGTTCGGCCTCGCCTGCTGCGCCATCGAGATGATCGCCGCCACCATGGCGAAGTATGACATGGCCCGCTTCGGTGCCGAGGTCTTCCGCCCGTCGCCGCGCCAGGCCGACCTGATGCTCGTCGCCGGGACCGTGACCAAGAAGATGGCGCCGCTCGTCGTGCGCCTCTACAACCAGATGGCCGAGCCCAAATACGTGATCGCCATGGGTGCCTGCGCGATCTCCGGAGGGCCCTTCAAGCAGGGCTACAACGTGCTCAAGGGCATCGACCGCTACATCCCGGTGGACATCGTGATCCCCGGCTGTCCGCCGCGGCCGGAGGCGCTGCTCGACGGACTGCTGGCCCTGCGCAAGAAGATCGCGGGCGAGAAACTCATCGGCGACCACCGCGTCCGCCACGCCGATCCAAAAGGCACCGCGGAATTCCCGGTGCCGGAATACGGAGCCCACGACCTGCAACCGGCCGCCAACCGCGAGATCTGGAACCCCGACCCGGTCGTCCACGAGGAAGCCGCCGACTGATGAACCCGGACGTCGACACCATCCTCACCCGCCTCCGCGGGGCCCTGCCCGACGCCACCGTCGAGTTGCGGGCAAACCCGGGACCGGCCGAACAGCACTCGCTCTTGGTCGCGCCCGCCGACCTTCCCGGAGTCTGCCGCTTCCTTCACGACGAACTGCGTTTCGACTATCTCTCGAACGTCACCGGCATCGACTGGCCCGACCCGGTGCTGGCCGACAAGGTGGCGGTCCCGGAGGACGACGAGGATTCCGGGGATCCGGGAAAAGCCACGGAGCCGCAGGGCTTCCTCGAAGTCGTCTATCACCTCTATTCGCACCCCGACCGCGTCGGCCCGCTGGTCCTGCGGGTGCGCACTGGCGACCGCACGGACCGCGTGGAGATCCCCTCCGTGGTTTCCATCTGGCGCAGCGCCGAGTTCCAGGAACGCGAGATCTACGACCTCTTCGGCGTCCGCTTCACCGGCCACCCGGACCTGCGCCGCATCCTGATGTGGGACGAGTTCGTCGATCATCCGATGCGCAAGGACTACGTCGCCCCCGACGACTTCGAATACGAACCCACCCCGCACGCCGAGGTGCTGGAACGCGCCAGGACCCACTATCCCGCGACAGAGAAGGACTGAACCACGGATTTCACCCCTATCAAACCCAATGATCTCCGACGCCACGCCGTTGTCCGCGCCCACCCTCGAAGGGACCGACGACGACCAGTTGCTGCGCGTTTCGCTCGGGCCGCAGCACCCGTCGACCCACGGCGTGTTCCGGATGAACGTCGTGCTCGATGGCGAGACGGTGGTCCGCCTCAAGCCGGTCTTCGGATACCTCCACCGCAACCACGAGAAGATCGCCGAAGGCGGGCCCTACCTCCATGCGATGCCGTACACCGACCGGCTCGACTACATCTGCCCGCTGACCAACAACTGGGCCTACGCCCTTTCGGTCGAAAAGCTCGCCGGCATCGAGGTCCCCGAGCGCGCCGAATACATGCGGGTGATCCTCGCCGAGCTGACCCGGCTGATCAACCACACCGCCTTCATGGGATTCATCCTCGGCGACATGGGCGCCTGGGGGTCGGCGCTGATGTATGCCTTCCGCGAGCGGGAGAAGATCCTCGATCTGTTCGAGGATCTCACCGGCGCGCGGATGATGGCCAACTTCATGCGTTTCGGCGGCTGCCGCTACGACCTGCCCGAAGGCTGGATCGGCCAGGTCTCCAGGATCATCGACGACTACGGGCCCTTCCTCGACGAGATGGAACAACTCCTCATCGGCAACGAGATCCTGCTCGCCCGCGCCCAGGACGTCGGCCAATTGCCGCCGGAGCAACTCGTCAACGGCGGTGTCACCGGACCGATGCTCCGCGCCGCCGGGATCAGCTACGACCTCCGCAAGGTCGAGCCCTACGGCATCTACGACCGCTTCGATTTCCGCATCCCGCTCGGCGAAAAGGGTGATTGCTACGACCGCATCATGATCCGCTTTCTGGAGATGCGCGAGTCGCTGAAGATCCTGCGCCAGGCGATCGATGCCCTGCCGGAGGGCGACTTCATCAATCCCAAGGCGAAGCTGCGCAACTTCAAGCCGCCGGTCGGCGATGCCTACGGCCGCATCGAGGGCCCGAAGGGCGAACTCGGCTTCCATCTGATCAGCGACGGCACCACCGACCCCTACCGCTTCCGCGTGCGGGCCCCCAGTTTCGTCAATCTGACCCTGCTCGAAGACATGTGCCTCGGCCTCGACCTGGCCGACGTCGTCATCATCCTCGGCAGCATCGACATCGTGTTGGGGGAGGTGGACCGATGAACGAGAACTCCAAACCCACTGAGCCGCTGAAAGAAGTGGCGACACTGAAAACCGCGGAGACGCGGAGATCGCAGAGATTCGCGGAGAAGTCCAACTGGTTCCGAAGGGGCCAAACATCCCTAGCCGGGCGCTTCAGCGCCCGGCCACCCGTGTCTCGTCCCTTCGGGACGCCAGGAACACCCCCACCGACAACGCCAGACCCCTGTGGCAACCGAGCCCATACATCCAAATCTCTCCGCGTTCCTCCGCGACCTCTTCGCCTCTTCGCCTCTGCGCCTCTGCGCCTCTGCGCCTCTGCGCCTCTGCGCCTCTGCGGTAAACCCGGCTCTTTAACCCGATGAAACCTCCCACCCAGAACGGGCCAAAACCCAAATCGGCAAAGCCCGGCAAGTGGGTCGTGCCCGGGCTCGGGCTGCTCCAGGGCCTTGCGGTCACCGGCAAGAACATGCTCCAGAGCTTCTACAAGAAGGAGCGGATGACGACGGTGCCGTATCCGGAGCAGCGTGCCCCGATCAGTCCCAACTACCGCAACATCCCCTTCCTCTGCTACGACGACGACCCCGAAGCCGGACTGCGCTGCACCGCCTGCAAGATCTGCGAGAAGTCGTGCCCGCCGGAGTGCATCTACATCGTCATGGATCGCGATGAGAACGGCAAGGCGCTCAAGCGTCCCAAGGTTTTCGACATCGACGCCTCGGTCTGCATGGGCTGCGGCCTCTGCGCAGAGGTCTGTCCCTTCGACTCGATCTACATGGACGGCCAGTTTGAACTCGCCACCGACGACCGCTTCGAGGGACTCCAGCTCCACCTCCACGACCTGGCAAAGTCCGCCGAATACCATCTTCAACTGAGACCCAAGGAAGCCTCCGAGGTCCTCGCCCGGCGCAAGGCCGATGCCGAAAAGAAGGCCGCCAAGGCCGCCGCGAAAGCGAAGGCCGATGCCGAAAAGAAGGCCAAGGCGGAGGCTGAACAAACGGCGAAAACCGAAGATCCGCCGAAAGAGGAAGGAGGCAGCGAATGAAGACTTTGATTGCCCAAGCCGCGGAACCTTCTCTCTGGTCGCCCGAATGGCTGCCACTGCTGCCGAAGCGGCTCGTCGAAAACCTGTTGGAGCATTTCAACGCGCCCGGGTGGCTGGTCTCGATCGGCGGCATCGCTGCCGGCGCGGCGACCGTGCTCGCCGTCTTCATGACCGCCTTTGCGCTGCTGTCGCTGATCGAGCGCAAGACGCTCGCCCGCGCCCAGAACCGCATCGGGCCCAACCGCGCCGGTCCTTTCGGGATCCTCCAACCGGTGGCCGACGGGATCAAGATGCTGACCAAGGAGGACATCGTCCCGGCCAAGGCCGAGAAGCTGCTCCACCTGCTGGCACCGATCCTGATCGTGATCCCCGCGATCATGGCGCTCGGCGTGCTGCCCTACGGTCGCGAGTGGACCCCGGTGCCGCTGGAACTGGGCCTGCTGTTCTTTTTCGCGCTCGGCGCGCTCACCGAGGTCTCGGTCTTCATCGCCGGTTGGGCCAGCGGCTCGAAGTTTCCCATGCTCGGCGCGATGCGCGCGATCTCGCAGATGGTCAGCTACGAGCTGCCACTGGTTCTTTCCGCCATCGCCGTGATCATGGTCTCGGGCACGCTGTCGCTGCCGGAGATCGTCGCCCACCAGGGCGGTTACCACCTGGGCTTCCTGCCGGCCTGGCACATCCTCACGCCATGGGGACTCGTCGGCGGGCTGGTGTTCTTCATCGCCAGCATCGGCGAGGCGAACCGCTGCCCCTTCGACCTGCCGGAGGGCGAATCGGAAATCGTCGCCGGCCACATGACCGAATACTCGGGCTTCAAGTACGCTCTGTTCTTCATGGGCGAATACCTCGGGCTGTTCGCCATTTCCGGCCTCGGCGTGACCCTCTTCCTCGGCGGCTGGCAGGCCCCCTTCCCCGGACTCGGCTTCGTGCCCTCCTGGATCTGGTTCTTCGCAAAGCTGGCCGCGGTGATCTTCCTCTTCCTGTGGATCCGGGCGACCTTCCCGCGCCTGCGGATGGACCAGCTCATGCGCTTCGGCTGGCTCGCCCTGATCCCGATGTCGCTGCTGACCATTCCCGCAGCCGGCATCTGGACGCTCCTGCACCGCGCCGGCCACGGCCTGATCGCCTGGGTCGTCACCATTGCGCTGCTGGTGGTGCCTTTCGTCATCATGACCGTCCTCTTCAACCGCGGACTCGCCCGGTCCAACCGCACCTACCGATTCGCCGAGTCATGACCGCACTGCTCATCCTTTCACCGCTGATCATGCTCGCCGCCCTCGGCGCGGTGTGGAAGGCGCGCCCGGTGCACGCCGGGCTGCTGCTGGCGCTCACGTTGTCGCTCGCCGGCATGCTCTACATCGCACTCGGCGCCGAGTTTCTCGGACTGGTCCAGTTCATGGTTTACGTCGGCGCGGTGGCGGTGCTGATCGTCTTCGCCCTCCTCATCACGCGCCCGCGCGACGAGATCGAGGAAATTGCCCGCCGTCCAAAGTCGGTCGGGCCCGGCCTGCTGTGCACGCTGCCACTGCTTGCGACGCTGCTTTACACCGTCGACCGCACGCTTCCCGAGGCACCACCCGGCACCGCGGATCTGCCGGTCAGGCGGATCGGCGAGTTGCTCTTCACCACCCACGCCCCGGCAGTGCTCGCCGTCGCCATCCTGCTCACCGCTGTGATGCTCGGAGCCGCCCTCTTCGCCCGGGAACCGTCGAAAAAGCCCTAGATCCAACAAGATGAACCACAGATTACGCAGATTTAGGGGATTGAGATTCTGAAGACCCTTGCAACGCCCGTCCATCCACTTTCCTCCATCCTCAAGAAAATCCCCTTAATCTGCGTAATCCACGGTTCCCCTCTCCAAATCCAGCACCTGTCCGGCGTCAAAAAAATCACAAAAACCGCCTCAATCCGTGGTTCAAACCATTCTCCTAACATGAACCCCCTCGCCGTTCTGCTCACCCTCTCGTCCGTGCTCTTCGCGCTCGGCCTGTTCGCGGTGCTCACCCGACGCAACACGATCCTCGTGCTGGTCGGCATCGAGCTGATGCTCAACGCCGCCAACCTCAACTTCATCGGCTTCTGGCGCTACGGCCCGCCAGACCCGCAACTCACCGGCCCGATGTTCGTCCTCTTCGGCATCGCCATCGCCGCCGCCGAGGCCGCGGTCGGTCTCGCCATCATCCTCATGGTCTTCCGCCACACGCGCTCGACCGACCTCAACGCCTCCAACTCGCTCCATGGCTGAAGCGCTCCAACCGCACCTGCCAACCCTGCTCTGGGCGATCCCGCTGCTGCCCTTGCTCGCAGCCACCGCGGTCGCGTTCCTGCCGGACGCTCGCGGACGGATCGCCTCCAAGCTGGCAATCGGCGCGCTGGGCGTGTCGTGCGTCCTCGCGCTGCTCGCGACTGCCTGCACCCTCACCCCGGGGGTCGACAAACCCTTCCGCCTCACCACGTCCGCGACCTGGTTCACCTTCGGTGAAAGCGCACTCAAGGTCGGCGTGCTGCTCGACCCGATGAGCGCGGCGATGATCGCGATGGTCACCTTCGTCGCGCTGTGGATCTTCATCTACAGCACCGGCTACATGGCCGACGAAAAGCGCTTCGGCCGCTTCTTCGGATTCCTGTCGCTGTTCTGCGGCGCGATGCTGATGGTGGTCCTCGCCAACAGCCTGCTGCTGCTGTTCATCGCGTGGGAACTGGTCGGCCTCGCGTCCTACCTGCTGATCGGCTTCTACTTCGAAAAACCCTCCGCCGCGGCCGCCGCGCAGAAGGCCTTCATCACCACCCGCGTCGGTGACATGGCCTTCTTCCTCGGCATGATCTGGCTCTACCGCCAGACCGGCACGCTGCTCTTCTACGACGGCGGCAACGGCCTGCTCGAATCCGCCGCGCTGGCTTCGCTCGCAGGTACGACGACCCTCGGAGGTCTCACCGTTTCCGCCGCCGCGGCGCTGCTGCTGCTGGTCGGCGCCATGGGCAAGTCCGGCCAGGTCCCCCTGCACACGTGGTTGCCCGACGCGATGGAGGGCCCGACCCCGGTCTCCGCCCTGATCCACGCCGCCACCATGGTCGCCGCCGGCGTCTTCATGGTCGCCCGCGTCCACCCGATCTTCGCCAACGGCGACGGCGTCACGACCGCTCTGACGGCCACCGCCTGGATCGGCGGCATCACCGCGCTCTACGCCGCCTGCGTCGCGGTCGCCCAATACGACTTCAAGCGCATCCTCGCCTACTCGACCGTCTCACAGCTCGGCTTCATGATGGTCGCGCTCGGCACCGGCGGGGTCGGCGCGGCGATGTTCCACCTCATCGCCCACGCCTTCTTCAAGGCGCTGCTCTTCCTCTCCGCCGGCTCGGTCATCCACGGCTGCCACGGCGAGCAGGACATCCGCAAGATGGGCGGACTGTCGAAACCGCTGCGCCGGACATTCCTCGCCTATTCGATCGGCATGATGGCGCTGGCCGGCTTCCCGTTCCTGTTCTCCGGCTTCTGGAGCAAGGAGGCCATCCTCCACAGCGCCGAGATCTGGCCCGGCGGCAAGGGCCCGTTCGCATTGGCCGTCGCCGCCGCGCTGCTGACCGCCTTCTACATGACCCGCCAGGCCCTGCTGGTGTTCTTCGGAAAACCGCGCCGGCCCGGCGTCGAGCACCCGCACGAAAGCCCCGGCGTGATCCTCGTCCCGCTCTACGTGCTGGCCGCCGGTGCGGTGCTGCTTTCGCTGATCGCCACCCCGTTCTGGCCATGGTTCGAAAAGTGGATCGACGGCGAGGCCGCCCGCTTCCACGGCGGTGCCTTCGGCGAGCACGGGGCGATCGGCCTGCTGATCCTCTCGCTGGCGCTGGTCACGGTCGGCGTCGGCGCCGGCTGGGCCGTCTATCGCCGTGTCTCGGACGACTCCGGCGCGCCCGATCCACTCTCCGGCAAGCTCGGTCCGCTGTGGCGCCTCCTCGAAAACGCGATGGGCTTCGACGCGCTCTATCAGAAAGCGATCATCGGCCCGCTGGCGATGCTCGCCTCGCTCATCGACGCCATCGAGCGCGGCATCCTGGTGCCGGTCATGGCCGCCGGCGAGACCGTCCTCAAGGCTTTCGGCCGCCTCACCGGCGCCAGCGACGAACGCGGCCTCAACGCCGGCTTCGACGGCGCCTGCTCCGGCCTGAAACGCCGCGCCGCCGGTGCGTCGGGTGCCCAGACCGGGCGCATCCAATCCTACCTCCGGACCATCGGCCTCGGTGTCGCGGTCCTGCTCGTTCTCTACCTCTGGCTCTGATCCCGCCATGCTGCTCACTCTCATCCTCGCTCCCCTGGCCGGTGCCGCGCTTCTCGCCGCGTGGCGCGGCGCGGGCGATCGTGCCGCCGGCCGGTTCGCTGCCTGGTGGTCGCTGATCCCCATCGTGCTGGTCGCCCTGCTCGGCTTCCGCGGCGCAAACCCCGGCGGCGCGATGGCTGCCTGGAGCCTCGACTGGATCCCCGATGCCGGTATCGCGCTCACCTTCGTCGTCGATGGCACCTCGTGGCTGTTCCTGCTGCTGACCTCGCTGGTCACCACCTTCGTGCTGGCGATTTCACTCCAAAAGGGTCTCACCAGCCGCAGCTACGCCGCGCTGATCCTGGTGATGGAAACCATGCTGCTAGGCGTCTTCACCGCGCGGCATTTCATCCCCTTCTTCCTGTGCTGGGAAATGACCCTGATCCCGGCCTACCTGCTCATTCGCCTGTGGGGCGGCCCGAATGCGCCCCGCGCCGCCCGACGCTTCTTCATCGTCACCCTCGGCGGCGGCGTCTGCATGCTGCTCGGCTTCCTCGCGCTGCAGATCGGCGTCGGCACGATGGACTTCGGCCAACTGGCCGAGATGGCCTCGAAAGGCGACCTCACCAAAACTCTCGCGACCGCCTTCGCCGGCACCGCCCTGACCGGCCCGACGCTGCTGCTTTTCGTCGCCATCGCCGTCCTGCTCGGCCTCGCGGTCAAGATCCCCATCGTCCCCTTCCACGCCTGGCTGCCCGACGCTTACGCCGAGGCCCCGACGCCCATCACCATCCTGCTCACCGGCCTGCTGTCGAAGATGGGCGTCTACGGCCTGCTGCGCGTCTTCCTGCCGATCTTCCCGGAGACCTTCGCCGTTCTCGCCCCGTGGCTTGCCGCGCTGGCGGTGGCGACCGTCCTGTTAGGCGCTTTGGCGGCGCTGGCGCAAAAGGACCTCAAGCGCATCCTCGCCTACTCGTCGGTGAACCACCTCGGCTACTGCGTGCTCGCCGCTGCGGCGGTGGTTGCCAGCCAGGGCGACCGCGAGTCGGCCTCCTCCGCGATCTCCGGCGCCTTCCTGCAGGCCTTCAACCACGGCATCATCGCCTCGGCGATGTTCTTCGGCATCGCGATCCTCGAGTCGCGCTCCGGCGGGCGGCGCGGTCTCGACGACTTCGGCGGCCTGCGCGCCCGGGTGCCGGTGCTGTGCGGCCTGATGGGCCTCGCGATCTTCGCCTCGCTCGGGCTGCCGGGGCTCAGCGGCTTCATCGGCGAGTTCCTCGTCTTCAACGGCACCTTCGGCCTGCTGCCCTGGGCCGCCGCCGTCTCGGTGCTCGGACTGCTGTTCACCGCGGTCTTCCTGCTGCGCCTCATCCGCAAGGTCTTCCACGGACCCCTCGGTGAGGGGCTCTCGACATGGCCCGACCTTTCGACCGCCGAACGCTGGCTCTTCGCGCCGGTGATCGCGCTCATCGTCATCCCCGGCCTGTGGCCGCAGGTGCTGCTCCGTTTCCTCAATGCCGACACGCTGCGGCTGCTCGACTTCCTCAAGCCATGACGCCCGCCTGGACCCTCCTCTCCGCCTTCGCCGGCGCCCTGCTGGTGCTGCTGCTGCCCGCCCGCAGCGCGGCGCTGTCGCGGGTGATCGCGCTGGCCGCCGCGACCATCGGGGCGCTCGCCGCCGGCGCCGGCTGCCTCGCCAAGCTCGCCCACCCGGATGCCGCACCGTGGTCCTTCGACCGCGACTGGATCCCCAGCCTCGGCGCGCGCCTGCACCTGCAGGCCGACGGCCTTTCGCTGGCGCTGCTTCTTCTAACGGGCCTCGTCGCCATCGCCGGCATCCTCTTTTCCTGGAACATCGACAAGCGCCAGCGCGCGTTCTTCTCGTTGTTCCTCACGATCATCGGCGGCGTCTATGGCGTCTTCCTCAGCCGCGACGCCTTCCTGCTCTTCGTCTGCTACGAGGTCGTCATCCTGCCGAAATACCTGCTGATCGCGATCTGGGGATCGACCCGCAAGGAATACGGAGCGATGAAGCTGACGATGTATTCGATCGGCGCCAGCGCGCTGATCCTCGTCGGGTTGGCGGCCGCCTACGCCGCGGCCGGCGGCACCAGCTTCGACCTCCAGCATCTCGCCGCCGCCGACTATTCGCCGGGCTTCCAGGCCTGGGCCTTCCCGGTGCTGTTCCTCGGCTTCGCGGTGCTGGCCGGTGTCTGGCCGTTCCACACTTGGGCCCCGACCGGTCACGTCGCCGCCCCCACCGCCGCCTCGATGCTGCTCGCCGGCGTGGTGATGAAACTCGGGGCCTTCGGCGCGCTGTGCGTCGCCATGCCGATCTTCCCCGAGGGCTTCGCCCAATGGCGCGGTGTCATCGCCGGACTGGCCGTGATGGGCGTCCTCTACGGCGCCTTCACCGCGTTGTCGCAGAAGGACCTCAAGTTTGTCATCGGCTACTCGAGCGTCAGCCACATGGGCTTCGTCCTGCTCGGCCTCGCCGCGGCCACCCACTGGGGCCTGCGCGGCGCGGCGCTGCAGATGATCTCGCACGGCGTCATCGCGGGACTGCTCTTCGGCATCGCCGGGCGGGTCGTCTATGCCCGCACCCACACCCGCGACCTCGCCGAGCTGCGCAGCTTCGACCTCTGGCGCACGCTGCCGGGCGCGGCGGTCGCCTTCACCCTCGCCACCGCCGCCTCGATGGGACTGCCCGGCTTCAGCGGTTTCGTCGCCGAGATCTCGGTCGCGATCGGCCTGTGGGAATCCTTCCCGCTGCTGCTGATCCCTTTGATCCTCGGCATCGTCATCACCGGCGCCTTCTCGCTGCGCGCGCTGCAGAAGGCCTTCTTCCCGGTCCGCGGTGAGACCGATGCCAAGCCGCCCAAGCTGCCGCCGCTCACCTGGCCGGAACTCACCGCCATCGTCCTGCTGCTCGCCGTTTCGCTGGCGATCGGGATTTATCCGAAGCCGTGGCTCGTGCTCATCGACGACGGCCTCGCCTCGCCGCTCTTCCAGTCCATCCTGCCGTGAACTACTCCGCCCTTTTCCAGCAACTGCTGCCCGAAGTGATCCTGGTGGTCACCGCGCTGGCGGTGCTTGCGACCGCGCTCGCGATTGAGGGACGCGGCAAGCCCGCGCCGCTGAGCGTGATCTCCAGCATCACCTGCCTCGGCCTGCTGCTTGCCGGCGCCTCGCTGATCCTGTTCCCGGCCACCGGCGAAGCCGCCACCCCGATGATCGCCCTCGATCCGCTGGCGCGGCTGTTCAAGGGCGTGGTGATCGCGCTCGGCCTGCTCGCCGTGCTGCTGCCGCCGGCGAAGGACGAGATCCGCCAGCCCGGCGAATTCCACGCGCTGCTGCTGTTCGCCATCACCGGGCTCTGCCTCACCGTCGGCACCAACCACCTGCTGTTCCTGTTCGTCGCGCTCGAACTCGCCAGCCTCTCGCTCTACCTGCTGGCCGGCTTCCCGCGCACGGCCCGCGCGTCAGAAGCCTCCTTGAAATACTTTCTCTTCGGCGGCGTCTCGGCGGCCTTCCTGCTATTCGGGCTGAGCTTGATCTACGGCTTCTCCCGTGCCGCCACCTTGCCCGAGGTGGCGACGGCCCTCGCGGCCGATCCAACCTCGCCGCTGGCCATCGCCGGACTGGCGATGGTCCTCGCCGGTCTCGGCTTCAAACTGGCCGCCGCCCCCTTCCACTACTGGGCGCCCGACGTCTATCAGGGAGCTCCGGCCACCAGCGTCGCGCTCGTCGCCGCGGCCTCGAAGGCGGTCGGACTGGTGGTGCTGGTTCGATTTCTCCTGGTCGGCTTCCACGCCTCCGGTGGCTCTGCAGCCTGGGGTGGGATCGTTTCCGGTTGGTCGGTGTGGCTTTCCATACTTGCGGCGGGATCGATCCTTTTCGGAAACCTTCTCGCTCTCGCCCAGACCAGCGTCCGCCGCCTGCTCGCCTACTCGGCAGTGGCCAACACCGGCTACCTGCTCGTCGGCCTCTGCGCCAACGGCGCCGCGGCCGCCGGTGCCGCGCTGTTCTACGTCGTCGTTTACGGACTCGCCACGCTCGGCGCGCTGGCGGTCACCGCCGCGGTCGAGCGCGAAGCGGGTGACGACTCGGTGGCGTCCTTCGCCGGACTCGTCCACCGCTCGCCGCTGCAGGCACTGGCGCTGCTCGTCTTCATGGCCTCGCTCGCCGGGATCCCGCCGCTGGCCGGCTTCGTCGGAAAGTTCGCCCTGTTCAGTCAGGCACTGGCGGAAACCACCGTCGGCACCGTCTCCGGCATCACCTGGCTCGTCGCCCTCGCGGCGGTGATGAGCGCGGTGTCGCTCTACTACTATCTCCAGGTGCTCAAGCAGGCCTTCGTCACTGACGGTGAGACGGCGGCGACCGGCATTGGCATCGGACACGCCCTGGCCATCGGCGTTCCCGCCGTGGCCCTCGTCGTCCTCGGCTTGTTCCCGTCGCTGCTCCTCGAACCCGTGAGCACCGCGGTCTTCGTCCTTTCCGATGGGCGGGTCAACCCGCTCTAAGAAAAGGGGTGCCGGGGCGCGCCGATCACCCGGTCACTCGCCCCCGGAGCCCGTCCCCTCTCCGGGACTGCTGAATTCGACGCCGTCCAGACAGGCGACCAGCGGGTTCGGCCATTGGTGGTTGTTGTAGAGCCTCTGGGCACGGACGACCGAGATCAGAATCCCTCCGTCAACGGCCTGCAGCCGTGCCTCCGGCTTTGCCTTGGGACTGTATTCGACGGTCTTGCCGCTCTGGCCGAGCACCGAGATGGTCGCATCAGCCCGGGCCCTCAGCGAACCGACCCGGAATTCCCGCCGATCGCCCCTCTTCCACCGCTCGTCCCCTTGGGGAATGATCAGATACACGCGGCCGTCCCGGTCCGGATCCCGGGTGAACCAAAGGTCGCCCTCCTTGACCACCGGTCCGGGGCGGACCCCATGAATGGCCTCGCCATTGACGAACATCCACAGCGCCAACTCCCGGAAGGCGCGCTCCTGCTCGAAGGGAATCTTGCCGGATGGGTCCGGACCCATGTTGATCAACAAGTTTCCGCCCTTCGCACGGACGTCGACGAGCATTTCGATGAGCCTGCCACCCGACTTGTAGTTCTCGTTGGTCGGCTTGAACTGCCACTGGGTGCCGAGCGTGAAGCAGGCCTCCCAGGGTCCGGGAATGGGTCCGTTCGGAATCTGCTGCTCGGGCGTCTTCATTTCGCCACGGGTCACCAGGCACTTCGGTTGCAGCTGGTGGATGAGGTCACGAATCACAGCGTTGTCGAAGGCGTCGAGAAATGCGACGTCGATGTCTCCGTAGGCCCCGCCGAAAAGCTCGCGGATCTGGGCTTGGTTATGGGCTAACAAATCCTTGTTGCTGGAGATGTTCGCATAGTCCGCCTTGCGCCTGATCTCGTGGCCCTGCTTGTGAATGAACAGAAAATCCTCCGGCGAGAAGTAGAAGCCGACCTTCATCTCATGGCGCCGGCATGCCTCGACGTAGGCTTTGACGATGTCCTTCTTATAGGGAGTGTTCGCGACCGAAAACTCGGTCGTCTTGGTCGGCCACAGGCAGAAACCGTTGTGATGCTTGGTGGTCAGCACCATGTACTTGCACCCGGCGAGCTTCGCCAGCTTGACCCAGGCGTCGGGGTCATAATCGGTCGGATTGAAGGTTCGCGGGAGTTCCCGGACGTAGCGTTCGATGTAATCCTCCGAGGCCCCCACCAGGCTGTGGGAAATGACGCTGCCCAGTTCCACGTCCACACTCCAGTGGACGAACATCCCGAGTCCCCAGTCCATGAACGCCTGCTCGCGAGCAGGGTCGTTGCGGTAATCGCCGAGTGGCTGCGGCTCGGCCCCGTAAACCACCGGGCAAAACACGAGAGCGACAAGAATTGGAGTCGTGAATTTCATGGGAGCGGAGCGGAGTCTCGGTCCGCGGGAACTGTGCATGCCGGAGGACGAATTGGCCATCCTTAGCTCTCATGGACACGGGCGGAACATTCCTCCAACTCGACTCCCGGGTGCGCAAGCCCCACCCTGGTTTTCGGGTTCATTGGCTCCAACGCTCGGGCTCGAACCAAGGAGCAACCTTCTGATAATGTACAGATTTCACGCCCATTTTAAGCCTGGCTTTCAGGTGACCTCCTCGAAGTGATCGAAGCCTGGGCGGGCCTGCCGTCGCCCTCGTCCTCCGCCGTCCTGACTCTGGTGCGCTCGGCTGACACGGCCTCTGACCCGCATGCCACTGAGTTTAAGGCGGACCTCAAGGTCCTGCCAATCTTCCCGGGACGGAGAGAACGTCTTAAGGCCAATGGTCGAAGTCCCTTAGTCCATGGATCGCAACGGCAGTGGCGCCCGCTTCGTCGGCGAGGGCTCGCGCACGCCGCTGATCCGGAAACGGTCTCCCTGAGAGCCCCGGCGCTCCCTATTCCCCGTGACTCAACTCCGAGAGTTTCCACGTCCGGTCCTCGCGCACCGTGCCGTCACCGTAAACGATGCGCACGCGGGCGGTCGCGTCCGCCACGGTCGTGTCGAAGTCGATGGTCGCGAAACTCAGGGAGCCACTGTTGGCGATCCCGGACGAAATGACTTCCACCAGCGGGTATCCGACCCGCTCCGACTCGTGATGCACCGCGATCGTCGAAGCATGGATGTCACCGGACATGTACATCACTCCGGACACCTTGTTTTCTCGAATGCCGTCGAACAGACGGTGCCTTGAGAAAGTGTAGATCCTCCAGCCATCGCCCTTGCTGTGATGCAGGGTGCTGCCCGAGGCGATCACCTTGAACTTCGCCTTCGAGTTCTTCAGGCCATCCATCAGCCACTCGAACTGCGCATCCCCCAGCATCCTCTTGCGGTCGTCATCCGGTGCCTTGTCCGGGGAGCGATGGTAACGACCGTCGACAACGAAGAACTCCACCTCGCCGCGGGTGAATTTGTAAAATGCTCCGGGAGTCTCGGGAGTCCCCGCACCGGGATTCATCCAGAACTGCTTCCAACCCGCCAGTGACCTCTCCTTGCCCTCGGCGGTGCCGTCCGAGTCGTTCGGACCGTAGTCGTGATCATCCCATATCGAGTAGGTCGGAACCTGTCGGTGGACCGTCGCCACGAAGGGCTCCCGACGATAGCGCAGGTGATGCTCGAGCTGCCCGTTGGGGTCGGTGGTGTCCGCGTAGTGGGTGTCGCCCACTGTCAAGTGCAGGTCTGGCTGCTGCGCCAGCAGCAGATACCACGACGCCTGCGGCTGGCCGAACTTCATGCACGAGGTCAGCGCCATCCGGAACGCCGCAGGTTCACCCACCGCTCCGGGCGTCTCGAATCCGCCCTTCCACGCCGGGTTGCCCTTGCCATTGACCAGAACCTCGTAGGCGTAACGGGTATCCGCCCGAAGCCCTGATAGCGTCGCGGTCGTCGCCTGACCGGGCAAGGTCGTCGCCGGAGCGTCAAAGCCCACCAACTTCACCTCCTGCCGCCCCCCGTCGGTGCCTTCCTCCCAGAACCGGACGACCCCCTCGGCCTTATCCGGCAGATACATCCACAGCCCGGCGCTCTTCGTCTCCACATGCCCGACCAGTGGGCCCGCCACCTTTCCAGAATCGGCAACCGCAACCAGCACGGTGCCCAAACTCATCGCGGCACCAACCAGCCGGCACCTGAAGCTTGAAGAAATGATTGTCATGGGTGGAAAGGCTACGGGCTCCACCTCTCGTTTCATGCGACCAATCGCATCGCGCCGAAGAGCTTCCGGCTCTGTGGGCGCGGCTCTGTGAGCTTGACGCCCCAGACCGCCTTCGGCGAAATCGGGAGCGATGTATTCCCTCCTCAAGGCCTTCTCGACCATTGCCGTGACCTTTGGCGTGACGCTGATCCTTCTGGCGGGGGTCTTGTGGATCTACCAAGCCTGGCACGGGAAGAAGTACGGCCCGATCCCCAAAGGGCGCATGACAATCATCAACCTGGGGATGTTCATCCTCGCCGCTCTCATCGCGCTTCCGATTTCGTTCGCCAAGATCAACAAGTCCAAGCGCCAGTCCACCACTCAACGGATCGCCTTGCTTGCCGGGCAACAGATGGAAATGAATCGCAAACGGCAGGAAGAGACCGTCGCCAATCTGAAACCTGCAGGCACGTCGGAACCTCGACCCGAGGTGAACCCAGCCGAAGCGGAAAAGCCCCGGGCACTCGAAGCCCGCCGGAAGGCTGAAGCCGTCGAAGGGCAGGCCGCCGCCCGTGAGCAGCAAGAACAACGCGTCCGCGAGATGAGGGAGCGCCACGAGGCCCAGCGGCAACAGGCTAAAGAGACTGAAGACCCCTTCGACGTCGCCGAAGATCGCCCCAAAGATGACACGCCCCCGATCACTGAAGCCCGCAAACAGGACGAGGACCGGCAGCTGGAGATCCGCGATCGGCAGGCGGCAAGCAGGCGCCATTCCGAGCGGATGCGGGCGATGCATGAGGCGGACTACTACGAGCCCCCTCCGGGACCGGCTTCCGACACGCAGCGGGCGCTCGATGAAAAGATCATCGCCGCCAATGAGGAACTTCAGGACCTCAAGACCGAACAGGAAGCCTACCGAATCGCCTACGAGTCCGCCCGCGACGAGCAAAAGCAGCTCATGAACGAGCGGCCCGTCGATCACGACCGGCTCAAACTGGTATCCAAGACCCTCCACGAGTCGATGCGCCGCAAGATCCAGATGTCTCCCAAGATCCACGACAAGCGCCGCGAACTCACCACACTCCTCAGCGAGCGCTACAAGCTCGGCGAATAGGTCGGGACCGCCCGATTTCCCAATACCTCAAAAGGCGAAAGCCCCAATCCATTGATGATCAGGGCTTTCCATTGGCTCCGGCGCTTGGGATCGAACCAAGGACCTAGTGGTTAACAGCCACCCGCTCTACCGCTGAGCTACACCGGATTGATATGGGAACACCCCTCGCGGGGCGGGCGCAAGATGCGGTTGGCCCACGGGGGGAGGCAAGGCAAAAATCGCTCGAAACCAAGACGACCCGGATGCGGCTGCGACGGGGCCTCAAGGCAAGCCGGGATCCGTCGCCAGGAGCACTGGAGTCTCGTCGTCCAGCATGTCCTCAAAGGTCTCCCGCGGCCAGCTGATCGGCTTCCCGGTGACGGGATCGTCGGCAAGCACGTGGTCGGAACTGACCTCCTGAAGCTGGACCCAGACCGGGGATTCAACCATCGGCGGGTGGGTTCTCACCACGACCGTCCGGCCGGCATCCACGTTGGTCGCCAAGGATGCGAGTGGCAGGCCACCAGCTTCGATCACTTCGCGCCCCGAGTCCCGAAGGGACTCCGCGAAGTCGGCGGGACTTGCCGGTGCCTCGGGCAAGGAAAGTCGATCGGCAAGTCCCGGGGGCGTCAGCGGGTCCGCCGACGATGCCGAACGGATTGACGACGAACGGGCTTGTTCTCCAGTGCTCCGGATTCGCTCCTCGGCGGCCTCACGCCAGTCAATCGAACCCCGATCCACCTCGCGCAACAGCGCCGTGATCTCGGTCGGTGGAACGCCGCTCAGACGCGCTCCGGTGATGGCGCGATCGAGGGCATTCTGAGCATCCGACACTTTGCGCAGCCGGTCCCGCTCCGCCTCCTGATCCGCGGTCAGGAAACGCCCGGAATTCACCGCCTGATCCAACTCGTCGAGGCGTGCACTGACCTTGGTGTCGAACTCCTTGCGAACCTCATCCGAACCCGGTCCACCAGCCAGATGCTGGAGGCCATACGCGCGGGCGGTCTGTCGCTGACGGTTTGCCTCCTCCCGGAAGGAACGGGATGCGGCGTTTTCCACCGACTTCTCGGCATCGCGTAGATTATTGACGAAACCCTTCAGCTCCGACTGGCCAACCAAACGCTTGTCGAGTTCCTCCTGCGCGGAAATCACCCGTTTCAGGTAGTCCTCACCGGTCATCCCATACTTGTCGAGCGTCCGCTGAAAGGCGGCCATGTTGCCGCGGTTCTTTTCCAGTTCGATCGTGGATTCGACAAGGTCACGGAAGGTGAAGTCGTCGGGAAAACCCGGAACCTTCACCCCGTTCATGTCGAGCTTGGCCATGCTGGCGGCATCGAGTTGGCGGACGAAGTATTTCGAGGCCTTGGTGGCGGCGGCATCCAGCTTTTCCGGTTTTGCAACGGTGAGCGGGCGACCGAGGTCATCAAGGACGTGCTTGCCATTGAGCTCCTTGACCAGGTTCGCCCCGTTCTCGAAGTAGGAATTGATGTAGTCGTCGGCCGGAAGTGGCTTCTTGGGCGGCTTGAGCGTGTGGTTGCCGCTCATGATGCTATCGGTCGTGATCACCTTCTTCGGGGGTGCCTGCATCTCCTTGACCACATGGTTGATGGTGGCCTCCGCCTGGTAGGCCTCGGCGGCGTAGTAGAGGGCTTCCCCCTGCTTGTTGCGGAGGTTGAGGATGGCGCGGTGCTCGAGGTCCTTGAGAAGATCCTGGCCGAGTTTCACCTTGGCGGGATCGCCGCTCCTGATGAGCTTCTCGGCTTCGCCGAGGGATTCCCTCAGGCCCGGCTGGTCGAGCATTCCCGGCAAAGGCACCTGGCCGGGAGGGATCTCGCCGTTCCGGGCCTTCTTTAGGCCATCGATCATCTCCTTGTAGTTGTCCATTCCCTCCAGCGTGTCGGCGTAGAGGTCGTTGTTGACGCGGAGTTTCTGAGCGTCGGTGGCGTTCTCGGGATCGAAGCCCATGTCGCGCAGCCGTTTGTTGATGCGCTCGGCGCCGAGTTTGTTGGCTCCTTCCGCCTGGTCGAGAATGTCCGAGAAGGCCTTCCGCGTCTCCGGCGGAACGCCGTCGAGGATCCGTCCGCGCAGGGCCTGCCACTGGCCTGGTGTTCGGTATTTCGCGTTTGCCATCTGCTGGAAGAGGAACTGGCGGGAGGTGTCGAGTTGCCTGGCACTGAGTCCGGCGAAGGCCCCCTCGAGTTCCGTGCCCTTGAACAGGGTGTAGATCGGGTCGGTGTAAACGTTGGTGTCGACGACCATTCCGCTTTCCCGTCCGCCGAAAAGATTTCGGACCTTCTGCTGAAATCGCCGGACCGCGAGCTCCGGCCCCCGTCCCGGGCCGCTCAACTTGGGGGCGTTGATGGAGATGTCGTAGTCGCTGGTGAGGTTGGTCGAGCCGAAGGCGCTCGGCTGGATGCTGCCCCTCTCCAGGCCGAGCATGTCCTCCGCCTCGTTGATGGACTCCCGGAGGGCTCCGTCCATCTGGTCGCGCCGCCACTGGTTGATCTTGTGGAGGAGCTTCTGGTCCTCGGGCGTGCCGTCGGCGAGTTTCTTGAGCTGTCCCCAGTCGCCCTCGGCATCGAAGATCTTTTCGACGACCTCGGCCTTGTCGAGCTCGCTCAACTCGGTCCGGTCGCCTCGCAGCAGGGCCAGATCGTTGTCATTGAGCTTCGGTTCGGGAGCGACGCGGCGAAACTCGTCGATGTCGCGGCGCACCTCCTTAAGGTCGTCGAGCCGGGCGCGAGCATCCTGAAGTGCGCGCGGAGAGGCGTTCGGATCGGTGGCGAGTTCGTCGATCGTCCGCCGGGTCTCGTCGGCGAGCTCGTCGACCTCCCTGGCCGCCTGGTTGAGATCGACCTTTTCAAATCCCTCGCTGCTGACCGGGGGACGGCCGTCCGCGAGGCGCTCGCGGGTGCCACGCATCGCATCGAACTCGGTGCGCGTGGGAGGCAGGCCGTCCTTGCTGAAGGCCTTGCCACGCAGGATCTCGGCCTGACGGGGAGGCACCTCGACGGTCGGCTGGTCGCGATAGCTCTTCACCACGTCCCGGCGCTGGGAAAGATCGCCGTTCTGGTTCCGCTTCGCCTGGATCTCCCTCTGGACTTCGCGGTAGCGCTCCGCATCCTCGGTGCCTCGCGGCGGCACCTCCCGATCAGGATGCCGGTCCTTGAGCGCCTTGGCCTCGGCCTCAAGCTCATCGATGTCCGCCTGGTTGGCCCGGATCTTTCCCTCGAGCGCCTCGTCGGCATCGCGCAGTTCGGCATCCCGGACGGGCCGCCTCGGCTGATTTTCGCCCGCCTCGAGGATCTTCTTCCGCTTGCGGGCAAGGTCGATGGCCTCGGAGGTGAACTCCTCCGAACCATCAAGCGCCTTGAGGATCGACTGACGGTTCTTGCTGGCGGCCAGGAATTCCTCCGGGATCTCACCGAACCGGCCGACAGCGGCGAGCGCCTCGCTGCGCTCGAGCATCTCCTTGAGCACCAGCTTGTCCTGCTTGCTCAGGGCTCGCAGGGCGGCCGCATCCGCAAAATCGATCTGCTTAAGCAACTTGCCGCCCTCCTCGGCAAGGGTGGCGGTGCGCATCGCCTTGACCGCCTTGTAGGCGGCGAAGCCGTCGGCACCGAGACCGATCCCGGAGCCGACGACGGCAAAGGTCTGCGCCAGGTCACCGAGAATCTTGCCCTCCAACTCGGCCGCCCGACCCGCGCCGAGCACCGCACCCGCACCCACCTCGAATTCCAGCTCCTCCTTGCGCAACGAATTGCCGTAGACGTCGGTGTAAACGGTGTAGGCGACATCGGCGGCACTGACTCCGGCGGCGACCAGGCTGGACCAGAAGCCCGCCCCCCCGAGGGGTGCCGTGGCCACCGCGGCGGCAGCCATCATCACCGTCGTGTCGACGGAGGAATAATCCTCCTGCGCCCGCACCGCGGATCCGATCACCCCGAGCGACTTCACATGGGCCCGGGCGAGCGGGTCCGGCTCCCACTGTGACTGCTGGAGTTCGCTGTCGATCTCCAGCTTCATCATCCGGGGCACCACCCGCTTGACCACCGGTTCAAAACCCAGACCGGTGAGCTTCAGCAGTCCCTTGACATCGCCATCGGGAATGGCGGCGGCCTGCGCCAGGCTTTGCCTCATCTGGGGACCCCACTGGCGATAGGCGTGGTTGAACGCACTCCATTGGAACAACTCGAAATACTCCGCCTCCGCCGGAACCCTCGTCTTGTAGCCGAGGAACTCGTTGTCGAAGAGCTGATAGAGATAGGGGTCGTCCTCGCGCCCGGCATCATCGCCGGCGAAGAACTTGATGACCTCGGCAAGAGCCGGATGCGTGTTCTCCACCGCCACCCACCACAGCTTGTTCTCGGCAAGATACACCCGGGCCTCGCTGATGGGACCCGAGCGCGGTTCCTCGCGGTAAACGGGAAGGTCCCGCATCGGGATGCGCATGAAGGAAAGCGGGCTCTGCTTGGCGGCGATCAGGTCCTTCTGGCTCTCGTAGAGACCCCGTACCTTGGCTGGCGACAGGTTGCTTTGCCAGTCGGCGATCTGCTCTTCCATCATCGTCAGGAACTCCCGACGGAGCAGAAGCGTGGCGGCGTGGTCACCCACGGAGATCTTGAGTGTCCGGATCCCGCCCGAGGGTTCGCGCTGCGGCAACCACTCGTGATAAGGCACGGTGACCCCGTTGCGTTTGGCGTAGTTGGCAATGTCGAGGAGTTGGCCGTAGAGCCCGAGGCCGACGGTATCAATGGCCGCGTTCCACGCGAACTCGGTGAAGATGAAGTTCGTCTGCGAATCGGCGGTACCGCGGACCACGTCTTCCCAGTCCTCGACCGGCTTCCCGGCGAGGTCGGCCGCCGTCTTGACGGCCTCCTTCCAATTCTGGTTCAGCTCTGAAGGCGTCGCCATCACATCGACGGCGAGCCGCGTCGGCTGGATCGCGTAGCCACTGTCGGTCTGCACGCGGACATGCAGCTTGTCGCCGGAGGATGCCTCCACGACGACTTCGCCCTCACCGAGGGAAACCAGCTCAGCGGTTCCCTTGCGCATCAGGTGGATCACCGGCGAGAGGTAGGCCTTGGGATCGTTCGGGTCAGGTTTGAGAATGAAGGGCCTCGGATTCTCCCCTTCCTGCACGTATTCCGACGAGATGATCTCGTTGTTGTGCCCCAGCACCGCCTGGATCTCGCCGATGGAGTCGGCCTGTGCCTCCAACTCGACCACGATGCGGATCTTCTCCGGGGCGAAGGCCGGATTGAGGGCCTCCCATTCCCCGGCCTCGGCCTCGTAGTCCTCCGTGGCGGCCTCACTCTCGGCGAGTTGACGGGCGAGCTTGAGGGTCCCCCGCAGGTCACCGAACATCAGGTTCCACTCGCCGTCGGCCTCGGCCAGCTTGAACGGCTGGGGTCCCGGCTCGGAATCATGCTTGATGATGGCGAGTACGAAGAGCCCCTCCTCAACCATCCCTTCCGCGAGGGCGGCGGTCGTGGGATCCGGGGCTTCTTCACCGATGGTCGCAGCCGGGCGGGTCGCTCCGGTCCGGCGCTGGGCCTCCCGGTACTGACGCCAGGCGTTCTTGAGTTCATCGGAATTGTTCGGGTCATCCTCCGCTCCCCGTGCCCGGATGCGGTATTCCTTCACACTGCTGCCCTCACCGATCAGGAGATCGGGATAGGGAAGCTTCTCGGTGGCGGGGGGTAGATTCCGGGCGACGATGAAGATCCGCCGGGTCGATTCGCCGGTCGGCCCGAAGATCGTCCGCTCGTCATCGGTGTTCCAGACCGGCCGGTCCGCATAGCGATTCCGATAGACCGGATGGCCCATGAACTCGCGGTCGACCGCGGTCTGGTCATCGGTCGCGTAGGACGCGAGGATCGTCGGTCCCATGCGCATCCACACCTCCCGTCCGGTGACGCGGCCGACCGTGGACTCCCCTTCCCCCTCGGTCCGGAGCAGCGTCCCCGCCCGTCCGAGACCCTCGCGGTCGCGTCCGGTGGCCCGGTCCCCGAGGTATTCCCAGTTCCAAAGCAGGGAGCCATTCGGGAGACCTCCGTGGAGTTCGAGCGTGACCTTGCGGAAATCCGGGACGTCGCGATAGGTGAGGTCCACCTCGGCCTCGAAATCCTTGGCCTTCAAGATAATTGGAGCGGCCTTCTGCGCATCGAGGAGCAGCCGATGCTCCTCGTCCGGGCTTGCCTTCTCGACCTTCTCGGACACCACGCCCCGGCCTTCGAACTCGAGGATCAGCTTGGGAAAGGCCGGGACCGCCGGTTGGTCACCGGCCGCCTCCGTGGCCTCGGTCTCGCCATCGACCCACGCGGACTTGAGTTTGAGATTGCGCATGTCCTCGCCGGGCTGGCGGTAGCGCAAGGTGGGTCGCCCGTATGGGTCGATGTGCATCCAGCCGGTGACAGGACCGAGCACCCCGTCCTGATAGAGCGTGCGCCAACTGCCGACGAAAGGCTTCCAATCCTCCTCGGTCGCCTCCCGTCCTGGCGGTTCCTCTTGCTCGTCCTCCGGCTTCTCGACGCCCAACTGCCTGCCGAAGGTCGGAAAGAACGCCTCCGTCCGCATCAACCCGAGCCGCGGCCCTTCCTCCTCGTCCTCCCCGAGAGGTCGAGCGGTGAGCGTGATCGAGTGTTCGCCCGACGTCACCGTAACGTCGATCGGGCTCGGTCGCGGGTTGCTGTGCTTGATCTCGACCACCATCGGCTGGTCCTCGAGGACCGACCCGGTCGCCTGCAGACCGTCGGGGCCAACGGTGAAGAGCCTGAGCGACTCGATGCGCCCGACGCGGACGAGTTCGAAGCGCTTCATCGCCTCAGCCATGTCCTCCTTGTCGACCTGGACGCGGACGCGCTCGGCGGTGTTGTTGATCCGGAACCGGACGGGTGCCTGTTCCCGGCGGACGGGACCTCCCTCCTCCCCGGGCTCCTTCAAGACGAACAGAGTGCCGGAGCCGCCGTAGCCGTCGACGGTCGCCCACAGGAAGTCATCACCGATCTTGATGTCGAAGGGGTTGTTCTTCGGTGGCTTGGAGAAGGTGGCGTGATACCGGTCGCTAATCTGGCGAATGGAGAGTTCAACCCCCGTGTTGCGACCACCGACGTGGATTTCCCAGAGCCCATCGAGACGGATGTGGCCGTAGAGCCGAACCGGTCGCGGAACCGAGTGATATTCGTTGCCGGTTTCGGCAGGTGGATCCGCCGGCGGATCCTGCGCGCCGAGAGGAAATGCTATCAGGGCGGTGGCGAGGAGGCGGAGGAATTTCATCTTCAAGGCAGGGGGAGGGAGAAGCGAGGGAGCATCACTCCCACCAGATGCGGATTTCGGTAGCGGGGGAAAGGCTTTCCCCGGGAGGAAGCCCGACACGGATGAAGAGTTCGTCGCCACCCGTCTGCCACGAACCGGACTCGGGACGAAGCGCGCGACCTTCGGCGTCGAAGAGGTCGATGCGGTCGACGAGGGCGGCTTCCGGACCTGTGACGCTGACCTGCAGATCTCCCTCCGAGGGGATGGTGCAGCGAAACCATTCGCGCCCGTTGAGCGAAAACACGGCCGGTTGATCGCCGGTTGCGGGTTCGACCGATGTGACGCGATCAACCGGCAGCGCTTCCGGGGATACCGCGGTCGGCCGGGTGGGGCCGGCAATCGCGGGCTGGAACTCGCGCAGCAGGTCAAGGTTCAGCCGATTCGTGGCTGGGTCGGCATCACCCTCGTCCGGCACGGAGGCGACCAGACGAAGACTGGTCCCCGGCTGCCACGCCTGCGGCACCGTGAAACTGACCTTGACCGGCCTTCCACGGAAGGGAGGGAGCGAGACAAGCGCGCCGCCTCCCACCTCGACCGTTTCGTAGAGGATTGAGACCCGGGTGTTGGGGCTCGGCTGATCGCCGGCGTTGAAGGCGGCGAAGGTGAACTCCCGGGTTTCGCCGGGTTGGAGATCCCGGGGAAGCTGCGCCCCGTTGGTGGCCAGCACGAGATCGTGGGCGTTGTGACGCAGCTCCGGGCTGCTGAGCTGCGCGATCCGGTCGGCCTCGTCGTTGCTGGTCGCGACGTAGCAGCCCTGGGTCCAGTCGTGCAGGCCATAGATGCTGGCCTTGTCGGAAATCAGAAAGTTTCCGGGGCCGATGCCCTCGGAGTCGATAACGACCCGGTTGGCCGCACCCGAGTCGGTGCTGGCGTCGGCGCGATAGCCGAGCGCGGAGGTAGGCACCTGGAAAAGATAGCGGCCGAAGGGAATCTGCTCCTCCAGCGTGCGCAGTTTGCGGCCGTTGAGGCTGATGCCGGTGTTCATCTCCTTGTAGTGGGCGCGATCAAACGGCGGCGTGAATTCAACCGCGACCGCAGCGTCGGTCACCGGTGCATCCGGCAGGTAGACCCGGCGCGGCTCACCCCATTCGCCATCCTTGAAATCGACCGCGAAGTTGCCTCCCAACTCGGAACCGAACCCGCCTTCCGGAGCGGTTGCCGGCAGCGGCTTGTGGTAAAACATTCGCATCCCGCCGTCACCGGTTCCGATCAGAGTGGGCGGGCCGTAGCCCGCGTCTCCGGTGGCAAACCGACCGGTGCCCTCATCATCCGGGTCGAATGCGAACAGGCTGCCGTCCTGGTTCCGGCCCGCGACGAACAGCCGGTCACCGGCGGTCGCCATCGATCCATCGGTCGCCGGAATGCGCCGCTCACCGTCCCGCGTCCGGAGGACCATGTTGCCGTCATCCGCCTTGGCGAGAAGTGCCAGCCTTCCGTCTCCGAGCGGTTCAGCATCGACCACGGGTCCGGATTCAATCCCGGTCGGCCAGTCGTCGGACTCGGTGGCCTTCAGATCCTCCGACAACGAGATCCGTTTCAACTTCCCATCCTCGCGAAAGACCGTCTCCACGCCCTTGTCGGTCCGCATCGAAACCGGGCTGTCGGCCCTTTTGCCGGGATCGCTGAGGACCACCGATTCACCGGTCTCCGGGTCCACCACCTTCACGACGTTCCTTTCCTCATCCTCGGGATCACCTTCCACGAAGGTCGCGAGTGCCGGCGCACCGGGACGAGGATTCGGGCCCAGCACGGGGCGGCTGACCGGTGCGGGACCGAAGTAGCCGTTGAGTCGGCGACCCTTGCCGGCAATCCCCCAGCCGAAGTTGAGGAACTGGGCGCCGTCGTCACGAGTTCTCCGCGTCAGATGGGTGCGCCTGCCGTCCTGGTCGGCATAGGTGGAACTCTCCTTGTCGTCCTTTTTCCCGGGGCCAAATGTGGTGATGGTTCCCTCGGGAACACCGGGGGCACCCTCGTCCTCGAACGGCTCGAGGTCCGGAGCCCGGAGGTCTGGACTCAAAATGGTCATCTCCCGCAGGCTGGTGCCGAAGGCAGTGGGAGGAAGGAACCCTCCGACCACGCCCTCGGTGTTGGCATCGAGAAGATCGAAGGTACCTTCGTCCGGATTGGCTTCTTCGTCGGCCTCGCCACCCTCGTCGATCTCGTCACTCCATTCCTCCGATTCAACGGTCGATGACTCGCCTTCCCCGTCATCCGATGACTCTTCGCCCCCGTCGGCATCATCATCCAGGGGACCGAAAAGCGTCCAACTTCCATCGTCGGCATCTTGTTCGCCCGGTTCTCCACCGTCCTCGATCTCCTCAGGCTCCAGACGGGGATTGCTGTCCGTCACAGTCAGTCCTCCCCCACCCATGCCGCCCCCGCCACCGAGGCCACCCCCGCCGCCACCACCGCCCCACTCGGTGCTGGCGGGCGTACCGTGGGTCGCGGGCATGTCGTAGCTGGATCCCGGCATGTTGGTGCAGCGGGTGCCGGAATTGCTGGAGCGGCTGGACGTGCGTGAAAGAGTGACAAAAACCGCCTTTCCTGCCGGAACCTCGGCGAGGTACGGCACCCGCTGTTGCTGATTGTGTCCGGTCAGGACGAGATCGCCCGCGAGTTTCTCGAAGCTGGGATACAGGTAGGGCCGAATCCTGACTTCAATGACTTCGCCACTCGCAAGGGTGGTTCCTTCCAGCACCGGGTCGAGGTGGATGGGGTGTGTCGGCACCGCTCCCTCGGATTCGAAATGTATGCCGAGATCCGGAATGTTGGCACCCAAGTTGCGGATTCGAAGAGTGCGCACGAGCCTCGCCTTGTCGACCGGCGCGTTGGAAATCCGCAAGGTGGTTTCGAGTTGGAGTTCCGGCTGCTGGAGGCGCACCACGCATGACTCCTTGCCGGCGGTCGCTCCTTCGTGGACGGCGGTGAGCGTGAGGGTGTAATCGTTCCGCTCGGCGACGCTTCCATGCACCAGGAGCGGAGCCTCCCAAATTTCGCCCTCCGGAATCTCTAGCACCGTGTCCGGCTCCTCCCAATCAGGCGTGCCACGACCCACGAAGCCGACCGGAAGATCGGGAAAGTGGGTCGAACTCAGCCGCAATCGGGCCACACCCGGCCCGTTGTTGCGGATCGGTATGAAAAGGCGCTGGTTGTAGTCGCGCGCGACCTCAAACCCCTCCTGCGGAATGAGGAAGCTCACCTGCGGGAAGTCCTTCGGCCCGCCTCCCGACGGACCGGGCTTGTCCCCATTGAAAACGCAGAAGCCGATCAACAGAACGACAAGCAGGATGACGGCGACCGTGATGTTTCTTCCGGATTTCATTCGGTGAGGCGTTCGATTTCGAAGGTCCAGCGGCGGACCGGCCCGGTGGAGGCGTCGGTGAACTCGACCACGGCTTCCAGCACATCCTCCGAGGACCACGATTGTCCCGCTGCCGACAGACCGAGAATGTAGGTCTCGCCCGCGCGGACCGGCAGCACCTCCGTTTCGATCGGATCCCCGTCCGCGCCCTCGTGCCACCAGTGGCCGAGGTGTTTGCCTGCCCCAGGGCCCGTGGCGAGTCGGAGCCGGACGTGGCCGTCCCCGGCGGGCGTGAACCTGAAGTGATCGCGGTCCCAGGCGGGAAGGATGGCGAAGCGGAAGGGCTGGCCGACCGCGATCTCCGACGCATCCGCGACCTCCTCGCCGGTCTCCGGTGCATCGGGTTCCAAGAGGAATTCGAGCACCGCCGTCGCCGGTGTCGGGGAAGCACGGGCATTGTGTTCATAGCGGTCGCTGCGGACCTGAACGACCACCTCCCCGCCCTCCGCAACCCTCGCTTCCCGGTAACCCGGATAGGCCGTGCCGTCCTGAATCCAGACCGGAAAGAGACCGGGATGAACCCCGTTTTTGTCGGTGCGGGTGAAGCAAACCACCCCGGCTCCGGGCGCGGATGCACGAAAGCAATCCCGGTCGCCACGGGGATTGAGCACGATCTGGAACGGCTTGCCGATCTCCACCATCCGGGCCTGCTCGGGAAGGTCGTTGGGTTCGTCGCCCTCTTCCGGAGTGAACTCGACCAGGCCCGTGATCGACTCGTCGATGGCGACCTCGTTGTGCCCGTAGTAATGGCTCCGGATCGCGAGCACGACCCTCTCCCCCGCATCGACGGCGCGGTCCCACTGACCGGAGCGGAACTCGTGGCTCCGCCCGTCGCGCTCGGTCTCACCCCACCACGGATACAGGCCTGCGGCCTTGGCCGGGCGCTGGGTGATCGTCAACTTCACAGTGCCCCGACCGGGGCTGACGAAGGTGAAATAGTCGCGGTCGAGGCGGGGCGTGAGTTGAAACCGGAAGGGCTTGCCGGGTTGGATGGGCGTCGCTTCCGTGGCGCTGTTGTTGGGCTCGTCATCGAACCGTTCCGTGAACTCGATGATGCCCTTCAAGACATCCGGCGACCCTACTTCGTTGTGGCCGTGGTAGTTGCTCCGGATCGCAAAAACCACCTCTTCGCCGGATTCCACATCCCGGTCCCACTGCCCGGGGCGACGCATGGACTTCTTGCCATTGCCGCCAACCTCCTCGCCCCACCACGGCTCGGGAGCATGGGCTTTGGATGTCTGCGTGAGGCGGAAACGCAACGTCCCCCTGCCAGGGCTCTTCGTCTTGAAGTAATCCCGATCCATCCGCGGATTCAGCTGGAAAGAGAACTCCTCTCCGACCTGGACCGGAGTGGCGGTCTCCATCGAATCGTTCGGCTCCGGACCGACGCGCGGCTCGAAGACGAACCGGCCGCGCAGCACTTCAGGCGAGGACTTTTCGTTGTGACCGTAGTAGTTGCTGCGGATTGCAAAGACGAGTTGCTCTCCCTCGCTGGCGGCGATGTCCCACATGCCGGAGCGACGTTCGTTTTTCCTGTCATCCTCACCGAGAAATTCACCCCACCAAGGATAAGGCGAGTGATCCTTGACCTCCCCGACGAGCACGAACCGTATCACCCCGTCATCAGGGGACATGAGTGTGAAGCGATCCACATCGTGACGGGGACGAAAGGTGAATGAAACCTCCTCGCCGACTTCCGTCCTGATCGCCTCGCCATCACCGTCATTCGGCTCGAGATCAACCGGGGGGAAGAACTCGAAAACCCCCACGAGCACGTCATTCGACTCCTTCTCGTTGTGGCCGTAGAAATTTCCGCGGATCCCGAACACCACCTCTTCCCCTTTCCCGACCCGACGGTCCCAGAGGCCATCCCGCCGGACGTAGCGCTTCCCGTCCTCTCCCTCATATTCGCCCCACCAGGGATGCGGGCTGTGGTCCGGGGCACCCTGCTTCAGCCGGAAGCCGATCACACCATCGCCGGGTGCGGTCAGCTTGAAGTAGTCACGGTCGCCACGGGGCGTGAAACGGAACCGGACCTCCTTGCCGATCTCCACCGAATCGGCCTGCGAGGTTTCGTTGTTGGGTTCGCTCTCCGCCTGGCAGGCGAGGCATGAAGCGATCAGGAAGAATACAAGCCGATTCAACATGAAGCTTCAAGGCTACCGGTCGATCTGCGATCAGGGCGAGCACGAAAAGCGGAGTGACGGAACGGCCATTTCAACAGGCGGTTCCGGTTTCAAGCGTTCTCCCGGGTCGCCTCGCCACTTGGGTCGGTCCCGCCCCCGGCAGGGCGAGAAAGCAGGCCGGGGTTCTCGGCGATCACCTCCGATGCGGCCTGCAACACACGCCGGGCATACCTTTCATCCGGGGCCAGCTGGAGCCGCGTCAGAATCCGTTCCGGATCCGCAATCCCTCGGCAGGAAAGCAATCCGATCACTCCCTGGTCGTCGAGCGGCTGTAGATGGACCGATAGCTCCGAGAGGCGGTCCCGCAAACCTCCACTCAAGGAGGGCACGAAGGAACTCTCCCAGACGTCGCGATTGATCGACACGATCAGGTCCACGCGGGGAGCCTCCTGCCGGATGGTCGCCAGGAATCCGGCGACACGACGGGCACCGTCGGGATCGCCGTGCACGCCCTCGAGTTCGTCGACCACCACGACGACACGCCGGAGCCGGGAAAGAAGGGCCAGCAGGGTGCCGAAACGCTCGGCATCCGCACCGTCGGCCGCGGTCTGAAGCAGACGTCCGACGCGGCCCGGATTCTCCGGCGAGGCGATCGCGTAGCGGAAGAGCGCGGCAATCCAGAAGGCGGTCTGGTTCAATGAACCTTCCGTGAGACGGCTGACCTCCAGGGAAAGGCGGGGACCGAGGACTTCGAAGTTTTCCCGGGTCCAGTGGGCGGTGACCGCCTGGGGGTGGTGAAAGTCGAAGGTTTCGACGGGACGCTTGCGCAGGGCTTCGGTCGCCGCCTCGCGATCCTGGCAGGGCACCTCGCCGGAGACGACGAGCGGCTGGAGACCGCGGGCGAAGAGATGACGGGCATGGAGATCGAGATGCGTGAGCCCGCCCGAGGCCGGCAGCACGCGGGTGAGACATCGCAGGGTATCCTCGACCGCCGCCGCGGGATCGACGTGGCGTCCATCGAGCGGGCGAAGCGGAAGGAACTCGTGACTGCCGGCAAGACCACGCCGGAGCCGTTCGAGGAGGTGGGTCTTGCCGAAACCCGCCCGGGGCGCCATCAGCAGAATCCCCCGCCCCGGCGCTTCCACCGGGGACTTGAGGGCCCGCTCGATGGCGGCACCAGCGCTCGAATTGACCGACCCTGCGTGGGGGACGGCCGCGTGGCCGAGGGTTTCGAAGTAGGGTTGAAGCGAGGGAGCCTGCATGCGCCGGTTGACCGCTCCAGACTGAAAGTCCGGTCCGCTCTCCACAAGGAAAAGAAGCGAATTAGTCCTGCGGCGCGGTCAGGTCGCGGAACTCCTCATCCAAGCCGCGCTCGCCATCGGTGCCGGGCGGAATCGACTCCAGCGTGCCGGCAAGTTGCCGGGCCAGATCGTCGCTCGGCACCTTGGTGGTCCCCGCAAGCTTGACGGTGGCCCAGCGATAACCACCGGCAGCTTTGCCGAACACCCGGGGCACCGCCCGGGTCTCGCTGAGCACGAGAAAAGACTCGGCGATTCCGACTTCGAGTTGCCCGGAAAGTGCGCCCCCCCGGCGTTCCTCGATCCGCCCGCGCACGCGCATCATGCCCTCGGACACGAGGTCGATCTCCTCGAGTGCCACATGGTCCCCGGTCCGGACCACCCGCAGCGTCGATTCCGGATCAAAACTCGGCTGCACGAAACGCGCGGTGTCGAGCACGTCGGCAATCGTTTCGAACATCGGAAAGCGATAGAACTTGAGGTCGGAGCCCGACATTCCCCGCACCGGAACATCGATGCCCAGGGCGTCGAGGCGGGTCACATCGAGGCTCACCCGACCGGTCGAGTCTTCAGGATCGGTCTCAAAAGTGCCTTCGATGATGGTCCCGAGGCCATTCCCGAAGAGGATCAGCGACGGCATGTTCTGCAGCCCGAGACCGAACTCGGCCTTGCCGCCATTCACGGGGATGGCCGGGAAGCCCTCGCCCCGAAGTTCGAACTCCGCATCCTCGACCTCCTCGGGAGCGAGGCGCATGGTGCCGAGGTGGACGCCGTCATGGCTCAGGCGGAAGGAAGCGAAATCCACATCGAAGCGTCCCCAGCGCCCGATCCGGCATTTCCCGCTTTGCAGGATGATGTTGGCCTCGGGACTCTCGGGATTCGCCACCGTGAGGCTCGTGCTGGCCTCATAGACGCCGAATGCCGCGCGCTCGCCGTCGCCAAAGCGAATGTTGAGGCGGCTCACCCGGATCGGCATGCGGAATGGCAGCGGCTCGTCCGGAAGCTCGACACGTGAGGGAGACTCCACCGCACGAAGCACCAGCTCACCACTGCCGGCGCCCAACTGCTGTCCCTGCCATTTCCCGGTGAGATGGCTCGAAACCTTCAGATCGACCCGGGGCGCGTGGACCTTCAAACGCGCGGCCGGCGAATCCTCGGGCCAGGTGAGAATGATGGTGTCGGCGGCGGCATTCACCGGCGTTGCCCGGAATGCCCGCATGTCCAGCTCGGCACCGGTCCAGGCCTCGATCCTCTCGGCCACCTGGTCGCGGTAGCCACTGCTGTTGAGATAGAAGAACCAAGCGATGAAGGCCAGAGCACCGGTCAGCAGGAGCACCATCACGAGGGAGGTCACCACGAGCGTGCGGCGGCGGCGTCTCTTCTCGGCCTCCTTGTGCGGCTGGTGAGACCTCCGCTTGCGCTTCCTGACCCGGACCACCTGACTGCCGTCGGGCCGGGTGACCAGTTGCGGCTCGCCCTCGACGTCCTGACCACCGCGCGCCTGCAGGCGGCTCATCATCTCGTCGATCGAGTAGTTGTCCGGTTCGCTTTCGGGCATGGAGGTCGGACGGGTGGGCGGCTCCACCTCAGGGGTTGAAGGGACGGCCGGCGGCGTCGACGACGCGAACCTTGACCAGGAAGATCACCGCCTTGCTGACCGATGACGTTCCCTTGCTTTGAAACAGGCGGCCCAAGACGGGAATGTCTCCCAGGATCGGCACCTTGTCCTCGTAATTCTCGGTGCGTTCCTCAAGCAGCCCGCCGATCACCATCGTCGTGCCGTCCGCCACCGTGAGGGCGGTTTCCGTCGCCATCTTGGAAAAGACCGGCATCAGGATCTCGTTGTTGGTCACCACCTGCGGCTCGACCTGCCCGAAGAATCCCGCTCCGCCGGCAATGGCTCCCCCGCTGCGGATGGGCGAGCCGTAGTTGATGAAGCCGTCGAAGTCCGTGAGGTTCGGCTTGAGATTGATGTCGACGAAGCGCTTGTCCTTGCTGGCGGTCGGCAGCACCTCGAGGATCACCCCGACCTTGCGCATGTCGAAGGCGGTCGGCGTCGCGGGCGTGACCGGAAAAATCCCTTCGGAATTCGTCCCGACCGAGTTGGGCAGTTCCGGCGGCTCATACTCGGTGGGGTAGATGAACTCACGGATGATCTCGATCGAAGACTGCTGGCCACTGCGGGTCGTGACCGATGGAACGGCGACGACGTCGCTGCCCTTCTTCTGGTCCAGTCCGCGGACGATCATCTGGACCTGACCGTCGGTGAAGAGGCCCGTGAACGACAGGATCCCCGGGGCCACACTGCTGCTCTGGGTCTGCCGGGTGGGGTTGTTGAGGATCGAGTCGATCGAATTCCCCCCGGACCCGAAGTCCCCGGACCGCAGGCCGCCCGTCATGATGTTCTCGACGTTTTGGCCGGCAGCAATCGGAACGCCGGGAATCGCGGTGAAATTCACGGGACTGATGAAGTCCGAGGCGGTGCGCGCCGACCCGCTGCCAATCGTGCCTCCTCCCAGGAACACGCTGTTGGCGGAGAGGCCGAAGGGCGAGAGAATCCAGTCGAAGCCCAGCTCTTCAAGCGTGTCCTGCTGGGTCCGGAGGATGGTCACCTCGACCACCACGGAAGTCGGTTCTTCACTGGCGATGGTATCGACGATCTGCTCGACCAGCGAATGGTTCAGCGGCGTGTTGCGCACCTGCAGGGTGCTGGTGCCCGCGTAGAATGCCGCCGTGGCACCGTCCGGAAACGGAACGCCGAGCTTCTTGAGCTTCTCTTCGGCCGTCAGGCGCTTGCCCATCAATCCCCCATCCTCCTGTTTCGGCGCGAAGGGGTCGAAGTCGGCCTGGCCACCGCCGTCATCGTCGAACGCACTGTTGGTGAGGAAATCCGGAGGCACGCGGTAGGTTCTGGAAACCAACTGCTCGGAATCCGCACCCAGCGGCCGGAAGGTCACGGCGAAAGGCTGGCGAATGGCCTGTGTCCTGGTGGATTCCGCGACGTAATCGACCAGTTGTCCGAGGGTCGCTCCGCGGAGATTGAGGGAGAAGGTGCGCTCGCGAAGCGCCTTGCCGGTTTCCGAGTCGACCCCGCCGACGTCGATCACGAAGTTCACCCCGCGCTCCAAGGGATCGAGTTCGAGCTTGTCGTTCTCGATCGACTGCTGGCGCAGGAAATCCACCGCCTCGGGCAGGGTGACATCTTCCAGAATGGCGACCGGCACGGTGATGGACTCCAGCTTGTCGGCGTAATCGACCACTCCTCCGGCGCCGGCGAGGCCACCACCCCCCCGAAGCGCCATCTCCGGTGGCACCGGCAGCTCCCACTGGCGATCCACTTCGGCGAGCATCTCGGAGCGGGTCTGGTCGTAGGCGGCCCGGTGGTAACTTGAGCGCGCCGCATCGGTGCGCTCCATCCCGCGACGGGCGGCACTGTTGTAGGGGTCGACGCGGAGGACGTCTTGATAGACGGCCCGTGCCTCGTCGAATTTGCCAAGCTCGTACGCCCCGTCGGCCTTGTAGAGAAGCAGCCGGACCTCCTCGATGTTCCCGGTGTGCTCCAGCGAGCTTGCCGGATTCGTCCGAATCGGGTCGAGCAGCTGCTGCTCCATCGCCAGCGCCGCCGGATCGTCCGGGGAAACCTTTTCGTCCAGCACGCCATCGATGACCTGCTGGGCCCCCTCGAGATCCCCGAGACGGCGGAGTTTCCGGGCGCGTTCCACTGATGCCTGGGAAAACCGCTGCAGGGCCGCCTCACGCTGGGCCGCCACCGCGGGGGCGTTTTCCGGCAGGAGATCAATGGCTCCCCGGTAGGCCTCGACCGCGTCGGCGTAGCGTCCGGCTTCATAAGCCTTGTCGCCATTGATCAGCAGTTGTTGGGCCTCCATCGCGGCCTGACCGCGGCGGCTGACCTCGGCCCTCGCCAGATCAGACATGTTCGATTCCTGACCGGAAACATCGCCCAGCGTGCAGAGGATGCCGGCAAAGCCGAAAATCCACCGGACGGGGCGCTCTGTCGGGATGCGAAGGAAAGCCATCGGGTTTCCGGGGGGTTATAGGGACCCGAACCCGCCAGCGTAAGTCGAAAATCGGGAAATTATGTCCCCTCGGATGGACCGCCCGGGGATTCCCGATGCTCATCCAGGACCGCCCGGGCCGCCTGGCAATCCCTGGCAATCTGCCGCTTGAGAGCATCCAGCGAATCGAAGCGCTGCTGGTCCCGGATGCGGCGGACGAATTCCACCTCCATCTTGCGCCCGTAGAGATCCTCCTGCTCGTCGAACAAGTGAACCTCGAGCAACCGGCTTTGCGCATCGACCGTCGGCCGGATGCCCAGGTTCGCGACCCCGTCCGAGGTCACCCCGTCGATACTCGCCCTCACCGCCCAGACCCCGTCCGGTGGATACTGCTCGTCCCCACGCTCGAGATTTGCGGTGGGAAAGCCGATCGTGCGGCCGAGTTTCTGGCCCTCGACGACGGTGCCGGCCACCGTGTAGCGACGACCGAGCATGCGCGAGGCGTCGTCGAGATTGCCGTCGCGGATGGCCTGGCGGATGCGGGTGCTGCTGATCCGGTCACCGCCCATCATCACCGGCGCCACCGCCTCGAAACGGAAGTTCATCGTCGCGGCCAGCGAACCGAGCAGTTGCCGGTCCCCTTCCCGTCGATGACCGAAGCGCCAGTCCTCGCCGGCGCAGATGGTCCGGGTGCCGGCGTCCACCAGCGCCTGGACAAAGTGCTCCCCCCTCACCTTGGCCTGCTCCTGGTTGAAGGGCAGCGCCAGCAGGAAATCGACCCCGAAATCGGCGAGGATGTCCGCCTTGTGATCAAGCGAGGCCAGCAAGCGGCGCGGAGCCTTCTCCGGTGCCAGCACCCACATCGGATACGGGTCGAAGGTCAACACGCCGGCGGAGCCGCCATCCCGGCGCGCCGCGTTCACCGCCCGGGCGATCACCGCCTGGTGCCCCAGATGCACCCCGTCGAAGACCCCGAGCGCGAGATGCACCGGGGCATCCAGCGAAGGAAGTTCAGCGATGGAAGTCAGTCGCTTCACGAAGCAATCCTTACCGGGGTGACGCCCGCTGGCCACCGCAAAGCGGTCCGGCGCCGCTCAGTCGAAACCCAGCCAAACCAGCGAACCCACCACGCCGAGGACGATGACCAGCAGCAGCACCCACAACCAGACCGGCGTGCGGTACTTGATGTGGGGTGTCTGGCGCATGATCTCGCGGTAGTCCGGGGCGAGGATGCGCCGGCCCTTCGGCGCCAGCAGCAGGTAAAGGAAGTAGCCACCGATCAAGCTGCCGATCGGAAAATTGAGGATGGAAAGACCGGCAACAATGATCCCGGGAATCCACGACCACGGTGCCAGACGCCGCAAACCCACGCCGACCACGGCCTGCAGGACAAACACCACGAGGAGAACCCCGATGATCACCAGTTCCGGACCCTGGGGCAGCGAGATGCCACCCCCGCTGGACATGGGCACCGCAAACAGGCCCACGAAGGAGATCGCCACCAGCACCGCACCCAGAATCAGAAGGGTGCCCATCCCCTTCAGGGACGCCTCATGCTTCAGGTGCACCTGGCGGATCCGCTCCGGGTCGGCGATCACCGCCTCCGCCTGGACCTCCCCGACTTCCGGAGCCTTGTAGGGATTCTCCTCCATGTGCCGGACTACGCGCCCCGCATCAGCGAGATTTCCGCAAGACTGATGATCTGCTTGAAAAGCTCATCGCGCGGCGCGGTCTTCAGGGTGTCGACGGTGATCGCGCGGTCCAGCGTGAAACGACCCGAGCGCACCCGCCGCAACGCACTGAGGTGGGCACCGCACCCGAGTTCCTGGCCGATGTCATGGGCGTAGGTCCGGACGTAGAAGCCCTTCGAGCATTCGACGGTGAAGCCGACCTCCGGCAGCTCGACACGATCGATCTGGTAGCGGTCGACGCGCACGGGCCGCGGGTCGCGCTTCACCTCCTGCCCCTTGCGTGCGAGCTTGTAGAGCGGCACGCCGTCCTTCTTGATCGCCGAGACCATCGGCGGAATCTGCTCGAACTCGCCGGTGAACTTCCCGAATGCCGCATCGATGTCCGCGGCGGAAAAACCGGGCACCTCCTTTTCCTCGATCGGCTCGCCCTGCCGATCCTGCGTGGTGGTGGTGGTGCCGAGCGTGAGCGTGCCGACGTATTCCTTGTCCTCGCTCATCAGGAGGTCCTGGATCTTCGTCGCGCGCTGGACCACGAGCATCAGCAAGCCGGTGGCCATCGGGTCGAGGGTGCCGCAGTGGCCGATCTTTTTCGTGCCGAGCGAACGGCGGGCGATCGCCACGACATCGTGGGAGGTCATGTCCGGGGCCTTGTCGACCACCAGAACTCCACTTGGAACATCGGAAACAGGATTTGGTCGGCTCATGATTCAATCTGGGAAAGTTTGGCATCCACCACCTCAAGCACCTTTTTCCGGGCTTCCTCGATCGGGCCCGGCATCCGGATCCCGGCCGCCAACGCATGGCCGCCACCGCCGAACTGCTGGCACACTTCGCAGGCATCGATCCGGCGGTCCTTCGAGCGCATCGAGACCCGGATCTTGCCTCCGTCGAGTTCCTCGAAGAACAGGGCGACGGTCACTCCCTGGATCGCACGGATGATGTCGATCAGGCCTTCGCTGTCCTCGGGCTTGAGTCCGAGCGAGCGGACGGTGTCCATCGTCAGCTGCCAGTGGGCCACGCGTCCCCCGGACCCGACTTCCAGCGTGTTGAGCAGCGAGCGCATCAGCTCCACCCGGCGCATCGGATGGTTGTCGTAGATGAGCGCGTTGATCTTCCCGACCTCGAGGCCACGGCGCACCAGGTCGGCGGCCATTTCATAGGTGGCGCTCGTCGTGCCCGCGTACTGGAACGATCCGGTATCGGTGGAAACGGCAACGTAGATCGCATCTCGGGTTTCCGGTGGCATCGGCAGGCCGAGATCGGTGATGAGATTGTAGAGGATCTGCCCGGTGGCCGGGCTGCCGTCGTCGATGTGGTTCAGATCGCCGTAGCCGGGATTCGACTTGTGGTGGTCGATGTTGATCCAGCGCTCGACATGGCCCACCGCCGCCAGGGCCTTGTCGCCCAGCCGGGGCTTGGTGGCGGTGTCCAGGGCGATCACCACATCGACCTCGATCGGCCCGGCCGACGGCGTTTCGATCCTTTCGGCGCCGGCCATGAAGGCGAGGTTGTCGGGCAGCCCGTCCTCGTTGATCAGGTGGACGGTCTTGCCCATGGCTTCGAGCGCGAACCCGAGGGCGATCTGGGAGCCGATCGCGTCGCCATCCGGTCGCACGTGGCTCAGCAGGGCGAAGCTCTCGCCCTCTTCGAGCCAGCCACCGATTTCTTGAAAAGTCGCGTTCATCAATCCGTTCCTCCGGAAACCGGGGGCGCGGATTCTCCCGATCCGCTCCGCAGGGGCAAGGACAAAGCCGGACAACCCCTCGGGCAATCGGGCGGCTCAGAGAAACGACGGTGCCAGATCCACCCGGTCGTATCCCACGCCGTGGCGGTCGCAGAGCAGGTTCGAGGAGATGCGCCCGCTTTCGTAAATCGTCGGCAGGCCGCTGCCGGGATGGGTTCCGCCACCGACGAGGAACAGGTTCTCGTATCCCTGCATGCGGTTGTGCGGGCGCAGGTAGAGCATCTGGTCGAGGGTGTGGGCGAGATTGAAGGTCGCGCCCATGAAGACATCGAGCCCGTCGCGCCAACCGGCCGGATCGATGATCCGCTCCTCGACGATGTGCTCGCGCAGATCCTTCATTCCGGTCCGCTCCTCGATGCGCTGCAGGATCTTGTCGCGATACTCGCCCTGGAGGTTTTCCCAGTCGTCGCGATACCGGGCGTTGATCGTGGGCACGAGAATGTAGAGGCCGGACTGCCCCTCCGGCGCGACCAGCGGGTCGGTCACGCAGGAATTCCGCACGTAGATGGACATGTCCTCCGACACATCCCGTTCGCCCTGGATCTCACGGACGTTCTTCTCGTAGTCGTCGGCGAAGAGAATGTGGTGATGCGGTTCGTCGCGGTAGATCTTGTCGAGCCCGAGGTAGAGCATGAAGGTCGAGCAGGAATACTTCTTCTTCCCGAGCCGCTCCGGTGCCACCGCCCGACCGTTCATCAGCGAAGTCATGGCGTGAGCGTAGTCGGCATTCACGATCGCATCGTCACACTCGAGCAGTTCGCCGTCCTCAAGCTCGACGCCCGTCACCCGGCTTCCCGAAAACTTGAGTTCCTTGACCCCGGTTCCAAGCCGGATGGTTCCGCCGTGTTCGCGCACGACCTTTGCCATCCCCTCGGAGATGCGGCACAGCCCGCCTTGAACATGGTAGATCCCGTACTTGTACTCGATGTAGGAAAGGATGCTGAAGAGCGCCGGACACTTCCACGGGGACATCCCGAGGTATTTCGCCTGGAAGGTGAAGGCGAGCTTGAGCCGGTCGTCGGTGAAGTAGTGGTCGAGGACGTCGACCACCGACCTCGCTGTGGCGACGTAGGGCAGCGCGGGCACGAGCTTGGTGCTGAAGAAGGACCGGAGCTGATGGTAGGGTCGCTGGAGGCAGGGAAAGATCGCCTTGAGCTTGCCGGCATGGTCTTCCATGAAGCGTCCGTAGCCGACCTCATTGCCCGGAAAGGCGGCGGCGACATTCTCCGCCATCCGGCTTTCGTCCGAGGTCGTCTCCATCGACAGGTCGCCCCACGAAAGGCGCGTCATCGGATCGAGCAGGACCAGGTCCATGTAGTCCTCCGGACTGCGCCCGGCTTCGCGAAAGACCTCGTCCAGGGTGAACTTCTGGTGCAGGAAGGTCGGGCCGGTATCGAAGGAAAAGTCGCCGACCTTGAGTTCCGCATTGCGCCCGCCGACACGGTCCTTTTTCTCGACGATCGTCACGTCGAAGCCTCGACTGGCGAGGATCATCCCCGCTGTCAGTCCTCCGGGGCCGGCCCCGACGATCACCACTTTTTTCGCACTCATTTGCCTTGAACGGCACATTCTTAGGCGCTCCTTGCTTGTCGCGCTAACAAAATTTCCCACCCTTTGCCAGATCGTGAGCGTCACCCGTTTCGCCCCCAGTCCCACCGGTTTTCTGCACCTGGGCCATGCCTACGCCGCCCGAGTGGCCCGGGATATGGCATCAGACGGGGGCTACCTGCTCCGCTTCGAGGACATCGACCACACGCGGGTCCGCTCCGAATACTACGACGCCGCGAGGCGGGACCTTGAATGGCTCGGCCTGCAACCGGACCGCGAAACCGACGCCCAGCTCGGGCGAAGCGACCGCCATGGAGCCGTCCTCGAGCAGTTGCGAGCGCTGGAAGCCGTTTACCCCTGCTACTGCACGCGGAAGGAGGTTGAGGCCGAGATCGCCTCGATGACGGCAGCACCGCACGGGCCCGAGGGGCCGCTGTACCCGGGAACCTGTCGCCGCCTCGACCCCGGTCAGCTTACCGAGTTCGAGGAAATGGGACGGCAACCAGCCTGGCGACTCGATGCGGAAAGGGTCGCCCGGCTCACCGGGCCGTTGACCATTCACGACCGCCGCCACGGCGAGGTCGAGGTGGATCCGGGCCTGCTCGGCGATCTGGTGCTGGCCCGGAAGGACATCGGCACCTCCTACCATCTGGCCGTCGTGGTCGACGATGCGGACGACGGCATCACGTTGGTCACCCGCGGCGAGGATCTTCTGCCGGCCACGCATGTTCACCGGATGCTCCAGAAACTGCTCGGACTGCCCGAGCCGGAATATTTTCATCATCCGCTGATCACCGACGAAACCGGACGCCGTCTGGCAAAGCGCGACGACGCCCGTTCGATCCGGCACTACCGGGACCAGGGGCTGCGGCCGGACGAGGTCCTGACGATGCTGCCGCCGGACTGAATCCCGCGGACGTCCCGGCCTTCTCCGGATTGGACAATCGCCGCCCATCACCGATGATGCTCCCATGAGCGCCAAACGCCTCCTGATCGACCTCAAGATGCTGCCCGAGGAGGGCAAGGATCTCGAAGGAGAGCTGCCTGCGGAAATTTTCGACCTTCCCAAGGGCGATGCCGTGCCCACCGGCCCGCTCCGCTACGAGCTGAGGGCCCAGCGTTTCGGCTCCGAACTGCTGCTGACCGGTTTCCTCTCGGCACCCTTCGAATTCACCTGCGTGCGGACCCTCCATCCCTTCGTGCAGACCATCACCCTCGAGCAGGCCGCCGTTTCTCTGGAAATCGAGGATGGCGGTCCCATCGACGCCACCGACGCCCTCCGCGAGGAGGTTCTGATCCACTTTCCTTCCGATCCGCGCTGCGACGAGGGGGACGAACCCCAGCAATGCGAGATCGATCCTCGATATTTGGCGGTGGACAAACCGGGGGTGGATGCGGTAGAGACCGCGCCCCGCGAGGCAACAGACGACCGATGGTCGGCCCTCGATGCCCTCAAGAACACCGATCCCGACCACTAACTCACTTTTTGTCATGGCCGTACCCAAGCGTCGACAGTCCAAAAGCCGCCAGAAAATGCGCCGAGGCGCCAACCGCTGGCGCGCGCCGATCTTCAAGACCTGCCCCGAGTGCGACAGCCGCGTGCCGTCCCACATCGCCTGCCCGTCCTGCGGCTACTACCGCGGCCGGAAGGTGCTTGAGGTCGATTCGTTCTAAGCCCCCCGGGCCGGACTCCTTCCATCGCCGCCCCGGGGATTCCCGGCGCGGTGATTTTCTATTTCCGGACCCCCAGATTCGATGAGAGTTGTGCTCGATGTGATGGGCGGTGATCGCGCCCCGGAGGTCAATCTGGCCGGTGGTGCCGATGCCCTCGGTCGATACCCGACCCTCGAACGACTGTTCCTCGTCGGCGACAAGGACGTCATCGAGCGGGAAGCTCCCAACCACGGACTCGACCTCTCCGACAAGCGTGTTGAAGTGGTTCATGCTCCCGAGGTCGTCGGGATGTCCGAACCCGGGGCCAAGACGATCCGGCGCAAGAAGCAGTCGTCGATCTCGGTCGGCATGGACCTGGTCAAGGCCGGCGACGCCCAGGCATTCGTGTCGGCTGGAAACACCGGCGCCTGTGTGGCCGCCGCCCAGCTCAAGCTCCGGTTGATCGCCGGAATCGAGAGGGCCGGCATCGCGACCGGTCTGCCGAACGACTTCGGCCCCTGCCACCTGCTCGATGCCGGGGCCAACCCCGAGGCCAAGCCTTCCCACCTCCTCGGCTACGCGATCATGGGCGCGGCCTTCTCCAGCGGCGTCTACGGCGTCGACAAACCCCGTGTCGGACTGATGTCGAACGGCGAGGAAGACGAGAAGGGCACGGCTTTCACCAAGCAGACCTTTGCGATGCTGAAGGAGTTCGAGGCCAGCGGCCGGGCCCCCTTCGAGTTCGTCGGCAACATCGAGGGGCACCACCTCTTCGACACCAAACTCGATGTCTGCCTCTGCGACGGCTTCGTCGGCAACGTGGTCCTCAAGAGCTGCGAAGCCACCGCCAAGACCCTTTCCAAGAGCCTGAAGGCCTCCCTTACCGCCTCACCGCTCCGAAAGCTCGGCGCCCTGCTGGCCCGGGGTGCCTTCGCCGAACTGAAGGAAAAGATGAGCGCCGAGGCCTACGGCGGAAGCCCGCTGCTCGGCGTCAACGGCACGGTCATCATCGCCCACGGCGGTTCCACCGCCCTCGCGATCCGCAACGCCATCCGCACCGCGGTCGAAAGCGTCGACCACAAGGTCAACCGCCACATCGCGGAAGCGCTGGAAATGATTCAGCGAGTCGGTCAGGAGCCCTGATCTCCCGAGGCCACTTTCGCGAAACTCCCGGCCGTCGCGACGGTCCAGCCAGGCGAACGGGCCGAACCAACCGCGGATTCAGCGAAGCGCGACCTTCTCCGGCGTGTTGGCCTTGAGCGAAGCCGCCGACTGCTGGCCGGCCCACTCGTTGAAGGCCGAGGCCGAGATGACCTCCATGTTCCCCGCCATCCGGGCGTGACCGTCGCCACAGAGCTGGGCGCAGACGACGTAAGTCTCCATTTCCTCGGTCGGCGTGAACCACATCGGGATCTCCCGGCCCGGAATCGCGTCCTGCTGGATGCGCATCGGCACGATGGCGTAGCCGTGAATGACGTCGTTGGAGGTGATGTTGAGGATCGCGGGCCGGTTGACCGGCAGCTTCAGGACCGAGGCAATGAAGTCGTCGTGGGCATTCGGATCATCGAGGTCGATACCCGGGTCCATGTTCGAGGTCTTGAGGCGGTGGTCGATGCGACCGAACTTCCCGTCCTCACCCGGGTAGTGATAGGTCCAGCCATACTGGTAACCGATCACCCGCACCCTCACCGGGTCCTGCTGCTGGACCACCTCCCAGGTGTCGGTCCGTTCCTTCCACAAGGGGAAGGCGAAACCGAGAAGAAGCACCGCTTCGAGAATCACGATGCCGATCTCGAGGTGCGACGAAACGTGGTTGCGCACGCCGTGGTAGGAGGCCTTGGGATTCGCGCCCTGGCGGAAACGCACCAGACAGAAGAGGAGGAACAGCGTCCAGCCGATGAACAAGGCGATCATCAGCCAGTGGACCACGTCCATCATGTGATCGACGCGTCCGCCATGCGTGGAGAACGACTCGGGGATGCCGAGGAATTTCGAGGGACTCAGGGAGGTCATGAATGGGAAGGCAATCAGTGGGTGGAAACGGGCTCGGGGCCGTCATCCCGAAGCTCGGGATCCAGCGCCTCGTGCTCACGGCGGGCGATGCGCACCATGAAGAAGCCGATCGTGCCGAGCATCCCGAGGATCACCACAAGCAGGAACATGATCGACCACCCGGCCGCGTTGGGACCGTTGCTGTCGACGAAGTTCTGGGCACAGGTGGTGCAGGCGATGAAGGCATTCATGGCGGTGTCAGAGGAGGATGTTTCGTGCTTTGCGGTAGAAATAGACGCCGTAGACCGGCATACCGACCGAACCGAGGGCACCGATCACGCCGAGGCCGGTCATGGTCACGCTGGTCTCACCCGAGAACCCGAAGGCCCAGACCGCAAGGAACAAGAACAACAGGGTGGTGACGGTCACGAAGACGATGTGAAAAGCGCGGAGTGACATGGTGAAGAATGATAAGTGCCGAATGGTGAATGACAAATGGACTTCGACTATTCGGAGATGACCGCAGACGGCTGGCCGCCGGTGGAAAACCCGTCGTAGTGGATGGGATCACCTTTCGCGAGGAAGATCAGGGCGACCATCGCTGCTCCGAAGAAAAGCCCCATGCCGAAGAGCCAATAGACCCAGACCTTCTCGTGGTTGAGGTGCATGAAGATCAGGGCAACCAGCGTGGCCTTGGTGGTCGCGATCAACAGACCGAGGATCATGTCCCACACATCGAAGCCGTGCCCGCCGATGTCCATCCACGGAATCGTGGCCACCATCACGGTCAGCACCGTGCCCACGAAAAGAGCACCACCGATGATGAGGTAAAGCCGGATGGACTTCTTGATTTCTTCAGGACTGTCGGCCATGGAATCTAGGATTTTGGAATTTGAAATTCATCATTCGTCATTGCGACCGCAGGCCGCCTACATCAGGTAGAAAATCGGGAACGCGAAGATCCAGACGAGGTCGACGAAGTGCCAGAACAGGCCGCCCACCTCGACGCGGTTGGCGAGCCACTCGGGATTCGTCAGATACATCCTGCGACCAAAGAAGAGGTAGTAGCCCAGCACGATCGCTCCTCCCACGACGTGCAGGCCGTGAAGTCCGGTGATGGTGAAGTAGATCGCATAGTAGGAATTCCACTTCGGGGTGAATTTCGACTCGAGAAGGATCTCGGCACGCGGGATCGCGATATGAGGGAAGCTCCGGGCTTCATAATTCGGCCCCATGAAGTGCTCCTTGAGCCCCATCTTCACCTTGGGCGGGGCGTTGGCGTTGTCGGCCAGCTCGATCGTCGGCAATCCCTCCCCGCCCTGCTCCCTGTGAGCCTCGATCGCATCCATGTAGTAGGCGATTTCCTGCCAGCCCATGCGGTAACGGTCCTTCTCTGTCGGGACGCGGTTCTTCTTGGCGAGGATCTCCTCCAGCTGGCCGACGGCCTGCCGATGCAAGGTCCACAGGTCGGCGACGACCGGGTTCTCCTTCACCAGCCAGGAGTTCTCGATGGCGATCTCGGGATCGAGGTTCTTCTTCTCGGCATCCATCGCCAGGTGCTGGAAGTCGATGCCGTCGACCTCGTGGAAATCGACCGGACTCGGCTTGTAGGTGCCCGTCAGGGCCGTGCCGTCCCTAAGCGCGATCGACGTGTTGTCCGGCTTGTAGTCGGTGATCACGTTGCGGCCCTTGTGGCGGACGACGATGGGCTTGTCGCTTTGGAAGCTGGCTGAGTTCGGGGCCGGAAGCTCGCGGCTGGCGTAGGTGACGCCGTCGATCAGCACCTCGACGCTATCCCCGTTGCCGAGCTTGACCGAATCGATACTGACATCTTGGGCCATCTTCGCCCTCATCCCGGCCTTCCAGCGGGTGTAGGCCAGCTTGCGCTCGTCGGCCTCCAGTTCGAAGCCCTTGGGATAGGCAGCCGCAAAGGCCGCCTCGCCGAGCAGGTCGTTCTCCTCGACGTCCGCCCACTTGATCTCCCAGGCAGCCCGCAGGTATTTTTTGCGGGCCGTGGCATTCCGGACGGCGTTGTCCTTGTAGGCATCGGCGATGGCTTCCAGAAGGTCGAGGCTGAGCACTTCGCCCTTGGCGAAGACCAGTTCCGGCTTTTCCTCACCCGGTGCATTGAAATCCATTTTCTCTGCCAGGGTGATCGTCGCCCCGTCGTGCTCGGCATGGGCGAGCAACTCCTCAAGCCAGGGCTTGTAGTAGCGGTTGAGGTTGAAACTGGCGGACTCCACCGCGAACACGTGCTGGTTGATGGCGATCTTGTCGCCGTCAAGGTCGAGGACATAGTCACCCTCCCCATGGTCCGCATCCCCGTGATCGGTGCCGTCCTTCTTCTCCTTGAGATAGCTGGCGTGCCCCTCGACCATCGTGAAGTCGACCATCCGGACCGCCTGGTGCTTGAACTTCACACCGTATTCAACGGCCTTGAAGCCCATGAAGACCAGAGCGCAGAGGACCGTCGCCCCCATGAAGATCTGGAAGTTCCGCCAGTTCCGCATCTTCAGCGAAGCCCAGGCGAAGACGACCGTCACCGACGAGGCGATCAGGATGAAGGTGTTGATCAGGCCGGGCAGCACCGGAAGGGTTCGCTCGGGCCAGGGATAGTCGGCTCCGATCCGGAGGAAGACGTAGCCCGAGAACAGGCCACCGAAGAGCATGACCTCCGAGGCGAGGAACAACCAGATGGCGATCTTCGAGTTGAAGAGCCCGGTGTCCTTGCGCGGATTGACGACGTAGGGGATTTCCATGTCTGGGTAGCAAAAAGGTGATCAGTGTGCGGCGGGGCTTTCCTCCGGCTTATCCGCCGGCCTGGGTGCCTCGATCCACTGGGGAAGAAAGTCCTCGTCGTGGTCGGGCCGGCTGTATTCGTACGGTCCGCGGTAAACGACCGGATCGGTGGTGAAGTTGCCGTGACCCGGAGGCGTGGGAGTCGCCCACTCGAGCGTGGTGGCGTTCCAGGGGTTGTCGCTCCCGACCTTGCGGCCGAAGAACTTGCTCCAAACCAGGTTGACGAGGAAGGGAATCTGGGCCAGCGCCATCAGCCAGGCGCCGTAGGACATGACGATGTTGAGATCGATGTGCTCGGCAACGGTCTGGCCGAAGACGTTCGCGCTGTCGGGATCCACGGCGAGGTAGGAATCACCGCCGTTGTACCAGCGACGGTGGAATCCGGCCATGCCCTGCGTCAGCATCGGGAAGAAGATCATGTTCATGCAGATCAGGCTCGGCCAGAAATGCAGGTGGCTGAGGGTCCGGCTCATGAACCGGCCGGTGATCTTCGGGAACCAGTGATACACCCCGGCGAAGAGACCGAAGAGGATGCCGGGCGCCACCACGTAGTGGAAGTGGCCGATCACGTAGTAGGTGTCGTGGAGGTGCAGGCCGACGAGGTTGAAGGCCAGCGGCAGACCGGTGAGACCGCCGATGCCGAACATCGGCAGGAAGGCGCAGGCCCAGATCATCGCCGGCGTGAAGCGGATGGAACCCTGCCACAGTGAAATGATCAGCGAGGTCAGAAGGATCACCGAAGGGATCGAGATCAGCACCGTGGTGATCTGGAAGAAAGTCGAAACCACCGGACCCATGCCGGTCATATACATGTGGTGGGCCCAGACGATGAAGGAGAGGAAACCGAGGACCAGGACCCCGTAAACCATCGCCTTGTAGCCCCACAGCGGCTTGCGGGTGTTGGCCGGGATGATTTCCGCCACGCAGGCGATCGCCGGCAGCAGGAGGACGTAGACCTCCGGGTGACCGAGGAACCAGAAAAGGTGCTGATACAGCAGCGGCGAACCCCCACCCGAAATCTCCAGCAACCCCTCGGCCTGCGTGTAGAGCCCGGTGGGCATGAAGAAGGAGGAACCGGCGACCCGGTCCATCAGCTGCATGATGCCGGCAGCCTCGAGCGGCGGGAACGCGAGCAGGAGCAGGAAGCCGGTCACGAGCATCGCCCAGACGAAGAACGGCATCCGCATCCAGGTCAGGCCGCGGGCGCGGAGGTTGATGATGGTGGTGATGAAGTTGACCGACCCGAGCAGCGACGAGGTGATCAGCAGCACCAGACCGATCAGCCACTGGGTCTGGCCCGCGAGCCACTGGTTGACGATCTGCCCGTCGGCGATGCCTGCCAGCGGCGAGTAGTTCGTCCAGCCGGACTTGGCCGCACCGGACTCCATGAAGAACGAGCCGCACATGATCAGGCCGCCGGCGAGGTAGATCCAGTAGCTCATCATGTTGAGCTTCGGGAACGCCATGTCGGGTGCGCCGATCTGCAGCGGCGTGACGTAGTTTCCGAAGGCCCCGAAGCCGAGCGGAACCACGCCGAGGAAGACCATGATGGTGCCGTGCATGGCGCCGAACATGTTGTAGGCGTCGCCGGTAAGCTTGCCGTCCTGCAGCCAGCGGGCCTCCCAGCCCTCCGGGAAGAACATCGCGATCCAGCCGGGAAGCGGCTCGTGCGGGAAGGCGATGCTCCAGCGCATCGCGATCATCAGGAAAAAGCCAAACAGCAGGAAGGCCCCGGCGGTGATGCCGTACTGCAGACCGATCATCTTGTGGTCGGTCGAGAAAATGTACTTCCGCACGAAACCAGGATCGTGGTGCTCGTCGTGATGGTGCTCGTCGTGGGTGGCAGTGGCGCTCATGGGCGAAAGTTGGGCTGGAGTGAACGCAAAAAAGGCGTCTTGGAAAGCAAAATATGCGGAGTAGGGTGAACTATTCTGAAACTGTATGGGTTTGATCGACCGGATCGATTCTAACGCCAGCGAAAATCAACCCGCGGCGCCCTCCACCGGTTGCAGGCTGACCGGATCGATCATCATGGTCGGATCCAGCGGCTCGCCTTCGAGCGGAGCGAGGTACTTCTCGTCGAGTTCGTCCTTGCTGAGCGGCTGGTTCGGATCCGAACGTTCCTCAGCGAGTTTCAAGGCGTGGGCGGCCATCTCCTCGGTGATCACGTCACCCGCTTCGTTACCGAAGGAGTTTCGGACGTAGGTCATGACCCCGGCGAGGTCGACCGCCGTCATGCCGGCCTTCTGGGAAGGCATCACGCCGTAGTCCTTGCCGCTGCTCGAGGGTCCCATGAGGCCGCCAAGGATGATCATCGAAAACCGCTGCGTTTCGCCCAGTGCCCACTCACTCCCGGCCAGCGACGGATACGCCGGTCCGCCCTTGCCGTCGCCACCGTGGCAACCCTGGCACTTCGAGCTGTAGATCTTCTGGCCCTTCTTGATGTAAACGGCGAGCGCCTCGGCCGGTGGCGGGCCCTGCGCGCCGTCCTCGCTGAGGTCGAGGCGGACGTAGCCCGGCTTCACGGTCTGGTCGTAGTCGAAGAGCGATCCGAGCGAGCCGATGTTCCCCAGCGCGAGACCGGCGAAGATGAAAATCACCGCGCAGGAGGCGAAGATCCACAGCGACACGGGCTCGCGTCCTCCCTCATCGACGTGCTTCTCGCGCGAAACCGCCGCGGCCTCGCGCAGCATGCGGTCGTGGGATTCGGTGACGTTCAGCGAGTCGTCGAGATCAGGCTTGTTGGATTCTTGCATCGGAGATCAGAAGGAATGTTCAGCCCTGCGGACCGTCGGTGGCTGCGGGCGGCGCGTAGTCCATGGCGGCCGGCACGGGATCATCGTGGCGCAGCGACAGCAGGTAGCTCACCAGGGCGTCCGCCTTGTCACCGGGCACCACCTCCCAGCCGTCCTCGACCGGCACGTCAAGGGCATCGTCGGAGGGTTGCCCCATGATTTCGCGCTCTTCGAACAGGAAGGGCATCGAGGGGCACGACGACCAGTAAAGTTGGGGAAAAAGCCGCGGATTGTAGAGGTGCTTGTAGAGATAGTCCGCCACCCGTCCGGCAACGACTCCTTCGGCGAGATCCCCCTCCTGGGAATCCTTCGCCTGCTGCCGGATCCGGGCTTCGATTCGAGGCACGAGATTCATCAGATCAGGTCCCACACGGGTGTTCCCGATCATCGCGAAATCAAGTCCGCTGTAGTCGAAAACGTTCGATTCGCGGCGGCTGTCGATGCCATCCGGGTGGATCGTCGGCGACAGGCCGCCCACGTCCGGGCGGGCAAGGTCCATGCCCGCATAGGTCGGCCGCACGACCTGCGTGTGGCACTGGTAGCAGCCGTTCGCCGCATACACCGCCGCGCCGTTCACCACGCGTCCGGCCCGCTTGGGGTGGTAGATCCCCTCCTTCTCGTCGACCCCCTCCTGGAACGAGACCGGTGACGGCGTGCGGAGCTTGAAGAACGGCACGACGACCACCGACAGCCAGGCAAGGCCGAAGCTGGCAGTGAGACCGATGGCAAAAAGGCGGAAGGACATGGAATGGGAATGACGAATGATGAATTTCCGAATGACGAATGGGCCGCAATCAGTGGGCGGAGGCGGTGCCGGTGTTGTCGATGTCGCCCTCCGGTCCGTGGGGGCTTCCCGAGTGACGGTGGACCAGCAGCGTCGGATGGGAGCTGCGGCGACCGAGCCGGAGCCACATCAGCGTAAGGTGAATGAAGAAGAAGAAATTCGAGATCAGCAGGAAACACCAGGCCACTGTGTTCAGCACGGCGTAGGGATACACCGTCGAAGAGGCGTTGTACCAAAGTGAATCGTAGGTCGTCTCCTGGGCGACCCCCTGCATCAGCGCGCCGAACAGCGTGACGACCACGATCGAAATCACCCCGTAGATCGAGACGAAGAAGTGCCACTTGATCAGGCGGCGGGACAACCACTCCCGGCGGGTGATGCGCGGAACGATGAAGTAGATCGCGCCGAAGGCAACGAAGCTGAAGAAGCCGTAAACGCCCAGCACGTCGAAGCCGTAGTTGGCGATCGTGAACTGCGTCACGGTGGCGATTCCCGGGCTGTTCAGCAAAAGGCTGGCGGCTCCCAGGGCAAGCAGGAACACCAGGCCCCAGACCGTGAACCGGAGGGTGGGGCTCACATTCACCGTTTCCCCGTCGGCAGCCGCCGTCTTCAGCAGGTTGATCCCCGCGACTGCCGCGGGAACCGCGAAGAGGATCGCGGCAAACGCCCCGAGGTAGGGCAGGAAGTTCGGTATCGGGGCCCCGGTCAGCTTCTGCAGGCCGGCCCAGGGCGCGATGATGGCGAGGCTCCAGAAACCGATCAACGACAGCGCGTAGTTGTAAACCGGACGGCCGGTGACCTTGGGCACGAGATAGTAGGCCATGCCGATGGCGACCGGAGCGAAGAACAGCAGCAGCATCGCCGAGTGGAACCACGCGTTGACCCCGGCCGCACCGAGCGGGCTGCCGGAAAAGCCGTGAACCAGGAAGTGGGCGGAACCGAAGAACCAGGGGAACCAGATCAGCGCCGCCATCAGGTACCACTGCGAGATGTAGGTGTGCCCTTGCGGCCGGACCTTGAACTGGACCATCGACCAGATGGTGATCGCGATGTAGGACAGCAGCATGGGGATCCATGCGAAGGAGGGCATCTCCATCCACGGCATGCCGGTGCCTCCACCGGCAAGGATGCCGATCACCCCGAGGGACAACGCGAGGTTCCAGACGTGTCCGGCCATCAGGATGGTGCCGGCGTTGCGGCAGGGCTGGCGCGACAGGCGCGACATCAGCCAGATGATCATGCCGAAGGCCGCCTGACAGCCCCATCCGTAGACCAGCGCCGTCTCGTGGGCGGGCTGGACCCGGCCATAGGTCATCCACGGGCAGCTGTCCCAGAAGCCGGGGCTGTGGACCTTGGCCGAAGAGATGATGCCGAGCAGGATCGCGACGGCCAACCAGGCGGCGCCGCTGGTGAAGAAGAACATCACGGGGTGACGCAGCGAGCGGTCGATCTCGCTGCGGAGCCGGATGTCGTCGGGTGAATCGGAAGGCGCGGACATGATGGATCAGGAGCCTGGGGCCACGGGGATGAGGTCGCCCTGGGTGAGCATCGGTTTGCCGATCTCGGAGCGGAGCATTTCCACCTGCTCGGGCAGGACCGGCGGAGCGGAGTTGCCGAATGAGTTGCGGATGTAGGTCAGCACCGCCGCGACATCCGCGTCGCTCTGGGCGGCCCCCATGGGCGCCATCGGTGCCGGAAAATTGTACTCCTTGCCGGAAACCACCAGCGGCCCCTGCAGGCCGCGCATCTGGATGCGGATCAGGTTCGATACCGGCCCCGCCACCCAGTCGGCCCCGGCCAGCGGCGGCCCGACCGGTCCTCCTTCGCCGTTCGCCCCGTGGCAGGCCATGCAGACCATGTAGAGCTGCTGGCCCTTCTCCATCACGGCCGGATCGGGAGCCGTCCCGGCTTCCGGAGTGAGCGCGTCGACGGCGGCGAGATCCACCTCGCCACCCGCTGCCGCCAGTTCCTCGGCCGCGGCGGAACCGGGAACCACCCAGGCCGGATCATCGACCTTGGTCGGGGTCGATCCGACAAGCTGGCCGCCCAAGTGCTCGAACACCCCTTGCGGGTGGAGTTGAACGATGGATCCCTCCTCGATCACCTTGGGCGCCAGGTTCGCCTTCTGGGCGGCCTCGACCTCGGCCAGGGTCTTCAGGCGCACCTTGCGGGCGGACTCCTCGAGCGGGTCGGGCGCATCACCACCGCCGACGAAGAAGCGGGTGACCAAAAGCACCACAAAGAAGAGCAGGATCACGCCGATGCCCCACCAGAAGGCGGAGAAGCGGACGAGCGGATTGTCGTGGGAAGACATGGGGCAAAAGCTGAAATGCTGAAAACGGAAACGCTGAAACCTTGATCAGTTCGAGACGTTGGCCGACTCGAGGATGCGCGGGTCGCGGTTGGGATAGAGGTTGTTGGAGCCGAGGGCGCGCAGGAAGAAGAACACGAAGCCGGAGCCGATCGTGACAAAGGCGAGAAGGTCCCCCCAGAAGGCCCCTGGGATCGCCGTGGTCACGTGACCGAAAGTCTCGGGCAGCATGTTCATCAACGACACCGAGCGCTCCGGAATCACGATGATGTAGAGGTCCACGACATGCATCACGAGCATGTAGACCGCCATCAGGCTGAGCATCTTCGGGTTCCTCTTCAGCCATGCCTGCAGCAGGATGACGAAGGGCACCACGAAGTGGCCGAAGACGAGGAAGATGTTCGCGGTGTTCCAACCGCCGGTGTTGCGGATCAGGAAGTAGCTCGTTTCCTCCGTGATGTTGGCATACCAGATCAGGAAGAACTGCGAGAAGGCGATGTAGGCCCAGAAGATGGTGAAGGCGAGGAGCAGCTTGCCTTTGATGTGGAAGTGCTCGGGGCTCACCACCCGCTTCATGTAGCCGGCCTGGTGCAGCAGGGCGACCGTGATGATGATCACCGCCATCGAGTTCAGCGCGGAACCGGCGAAGAGGTAGACGCCCCACATCGTCGAGAACCACTTGAAGTCGAGGCCCATCAGCAGGTCGAAGGCCGCGAAGGTGATGGTGATCGCGAAGAGGATGAAGGTGTAGGTCGAGTGGAAGCGGGCCTGGAAAAGGCGCTTGGTGCCGGGATTCGGATCGGTGTCCTGGGCCACCGAAAGCTTGCGGAGGCCGCGGATGACGAGGGTCATCGACACGAAGTAGAAGATCATCCGCGTGTACCAGGCGAACAGGTTCATGTACCACGCCTTGTACTTCAGCAGCGCGTGGTGGTTCTCGTAGAACCACGCCTTCATCGCTTCCGATCCGTAGAAGCCGAAGAGCGACTTCGGATTGGCTTCGAAGGTGGAGATTCCGTCGATGGCGGCGGCCTCGCGGTGGGTGTTCATCCACTCGTAGAGGTACTTCTGCACCGCCGGGCAAAGCAGCGGGATGGCGAACAGGCAGATCCAGGGGAACACCGAGCCCAGGTTCTCCATCACGCGGCGGACCGCGGTCCCCCACCCCGAGTTGGAGACATTGTGGAGCAGGGTCCAGAAGATGCCGCCGATGGCGAGGGTGAAGAAGAAGAAGAAGGCAAAGAGCCAGGAATAGGCGAAGGGAGCCTTGACCGACTCCGGCGCGAAAAAGAGCAGCACGGCGCTGACCAGCGAAAGCAGCGCGCAGAGGCCGCCGGAGACCGTCTTGATCTTCGACGCGGTCGCGTTCTGCAGCCGCTCGCCGTCGGCGGGGATGTCAGCGGAGGTGACGAAATGGGATGCCATGGTGAAATTGGGATTACTGGGCGCCTTGCTCCTCTTTCAGTTGGGCTTCGAAGGCCGCCTGGATCGACGGCTCGGAAAGCGGCGCCTTGCGCGAAAGCTGGAGGGCCCGCACGTAGGCGACGATCGCCCAGCGGTCGCGCAGCGGCAGGTTGTGCTTGTATCCGCCCATGTTGCCCTTGCCGTTGGTGATCACGTCGTAAAGGCGACCATCCGGATACCCGGGGTGCTTGAAATTATCGAGGGTCAGATTGGCGATGCCGGGCACGCCGTAGCTCGCCGCCACCCCGAGACCGTCGCCGGACTCCCCGTGGCAGGGCATGCAGTTGACATTGTAAACCTCCATCCCGCGGCGGATGAAGGCGTCGACGTTGTCGTCGTTCAGGCCGAGTTCCTCCGGCATGCCGTTGGAATAGTAGCCCTCGATACCACCGGTCTCGTAGTAGCCGGCACCACCACCGAATTCATACTCCGGCACTCCGCCAAGGTCGGTCTGTCCGTCGGGAAGGAACCCGAGTGGATGAGTGCCCGCGACCGGATGACGCCCCCCGGCACCGTCGGCGAAGAACTCGCTCGGCTTCTGGGACTTCAGCTTGTCCTGGTCGTCCATGTCGGGGAACAGGCGCAGCGGCGTGTCCGGCGACTTTTCACCGCGCATCGGCAGCAGCCCGATGACGAGCGCGGCGATGATCGCGTAGGCGAGGAAGAAGTATTTCACGATGTCTTCGACGGAGAGATTAGCAGATTGGGAAATTGGGGGATTGGGGAGCGGAAGCGTGGCGAATGTTGGAACTTGGCACTTTTCACTTGGAACTTCCGCGCAGCGGTCAGTCCTCCTCCTCGATGAGTTCGATGTTGGATCCACCGGCCTCTTCGAGAAGCGAGCGGGTGCCGTCGGGGCTGAATTTCGGATCGCGGGCCTCGATGGCGATGAAGAAGGCGTCGTCGGTCGCCCGATGGAACTGGCGGCTGGCGAAGAGCGGGTGGTTGAGCCGGGGCAGCTTGATCAGCGCCAGCAGCCCGAAGAGCACGGTGAACCCGGAGAACAGGATGGTCAGCTCGAACATCGGCGGGAAGAAGGCCGGCACGGTGAAGATGTTGGTCGGCTTCGACTGGACCACCGTCGGGTAGATCTGCACCTGCGTGATGTAGGCGAGGAAGAATCCCGTCGCGAGGCCGGTCATGCCGCCGAAGAAGACGAACCAGGGCAGGATCGAGCGCTTGATCCCCATCGCGCCGTCGAGACCGTGGATCGGATAGGGCGAATGGCAGTCCCACTTGCGGAAACCGGCATCACGCACCTGTTCCGCGGCCTTGTAGAGGGCGGAGGCGCTCTTGAACTCGGCAAGGTAGCCGTAAACTCGTTTGCGGGTGGTACTCACGGTGAAAGTTCCAAGTTCGAAGTTCCAGGTTCCAATTCCATCACGCGGTCGCCTCCTTTGATCCGTGGAGTTCCTGTTGGTAGGCCGCCTCAGCCTGAACGCCCTCGTCGGGATGATCCTCGTGGTCGTCGTGGTGCGGGTCGGACTCCGGCAGGGTCCATTTCACCTCGGCGATGTTGATGCACGGCAGGAAGCGCAGGAAGAGCAGGAAGAGCGTGAGGAACATGCCGATCGTGCCAATGAACAGCAGCATGTCCTGCCCGCTCGGGGAGTAGTACTTCCAGTCACCCGGCAGCCACATGCGGGCGAGCGTGGTGACGATGATGACGAAGCGCTCGAACCACATGCCGATGTTGACGCACATCGCCACGGCCATCACGACCCACAGGTTCTCGCGACACCACTTGAACCAGAAGACCTGCGGCGAGATGACGTTGCAGAACATCATGCAGAAATAGGCCCAGTTGTAGGGGCCGGTGATGCGGTACTTGAAGGCCTCCATCTCGAATTTCGCACCCGAGTAGAAGGCGACGAAGAGCTCCATCAGGTAGGCGTAGCCGACGATGGTGCCGGTCAGCAGGATGATCTTCGCCATGTTGTCGATGTGCTTCATCGTGATCAGGTCCTGCAGACCGTAGATGAAGCGCGCCGGGATCATGATGGTGAGCACCATCGCGAAGCCACCGAAGATGGCGCCGGCGACGAAGTAGGGCGGAAAAATGGTGGTGTGCCAGCCGGGCACGACCGAGGTGGCGAAGTCGAAGGAGACGACCGAGTGCACCGAGAGCACCAGCGGCGTGGAAAGCGCGGCGAGCAGCAGGTAGGCCATCTCGTAGTGGCTCCACTGGCGGTTGCCGCCACGCCAGCCGAGCGAGAAGATGCCGTAGAGCAGCTTGCGCAGGCCCGGCTTGCAGCGGTCGCGGATGGTCGCGAGGTCGGGGACCATGCCGAGATACCAGAAAATCAGCGAGATGGTGAAGTAGGTCGAGACCGCGAACACGTCCCACAGCAGCGGCGACTTGAAGTTCTGCCAGATTGCGTTGGCGTTGGGGATCGGGGCGAGGAACCAGGCCATCCACACGCGGCCGACGTGGAAGGCGGGGAAGATGCCGGCGCACATCACCGCGAAGATGGTCATCGCCTCCGCCGCGCGGTTGATCGAGGTCCGCCAGTTCTGGCGGGTGAGGAAGAGAATCGCCGAAATCAGGGTTCCGGCGTGGCCGATGCCGATCCAGAACACGAAGTTCACGATCGGCCAACCCCACATCACGCGGTTGGTGTTTCCCCAGACCCCGACGCCGGTGGAAACCAGGTGGAAGAGGCCGAAGCCGACGCCCACGGCGGCGATGATCGAGCTCGGAATGAAAAGCAGCCACCAGAGGAAGGGCTGGCGGTTCTCCAGCACGCCGCAGATCCGCTCGGTGATCCAATGGTAGGACCGATCGTTGAGGATCAGCTTCTCGCGCTTGAGGACCGGAAGCTTCGGTCCCTCGCGGGTCGGTTTGGTTTCTGTGGCGGTGGCCATCTTGGGAAATCAGTTGGAGACGGAAGACTCGAAGACAGAAGACCGAAGACTTGAGCAAGCCTGAGTCGCGGTTTTCACGGGATGCGAGCTTCGCATGAGATGGGTGGAATACTTTTTCGGGATCAGATCTTTCGTCTTCAGTCTTGAAGTCTTCCGTCTCGACTAGTGCATGTGAATGGTGGCTTTGCCGATGCTCTGGGCACCGGGCATGGCTTTGTTCGGATTCTTCACGCGGGCCAGATAGCTGGTTCGCGGGCGGGTGCCGATGTAGTTGAGAAGGTCGTAGTTCCGGTCGAGACCCTTGACCTTGATCTTCTCGAACTCGTCCTCACCCACGATGTCCCGGATCGACTTCATGTCGTTGCCCTTGGCCCGGGTCATGCGCGAGTCGGGATCGAGCAGGTTGCCGAAGGCGATCGCATCGGCGGGGCAGGCTTCCTGGCAGGCCACCTTCACCGAATCAACCGGGATGCGAAGCTCCGGCGTGCCGATCTTCGTCGACGCCGAATCGCCGCTGGCGAGCGACTCCTGCTTCTGGCGGCGCTTCTGGCGGATCTGGGAATCCTTCAGGCGCTGGACGCAGTAGGTGCACTTTTCCATAACCCCGCGCATCCGGACGGACACGTTCGGGTTGCGCTGGAGGTGCGGCGCGGTGCCGACCTGTTTCTCGCCGAGCGGCCCGCGGTAGAGGTTGTGGGGAACGAGCGGGTTGCGCTTGTTGTAGTCGAAGAAGTTGAAGCGGCGCGCCTTGTACGGACAGTTGTTGGCGCAGTAGCGGGTGCCGATGCAGCGGTTGTAGGCCATCGCGTTGAGGCCGTCCTCGGTGTGCACCGTGGCGTTCACCGGGCAGACCGTCTCGCAGGGAGCGGATTCGCACTGGACGCAGGCCACCGGCTGCGGAATCAGCTCGATGTTTTCCTCGTCGTAGACCTTCTCGCCGTCCTCCTTGACGTAGTTGCCCTCGTCGTCCTTGAGCGGCTGGACGGCAAAGTAGCGGTCCATGCGGATCCAGTGCATCTCGCGGCCCATGGCGAGCTGCTCCTTGCCGACGATCGGGATGTTGTTCTCAGCCTGGCAGGCCACGAGGCAGGCGTTGCAGCCCATGCACGAGCTGAGGTCGATCGACATGCCCCACTGGTGAAGCGGATCGGTCGGGTTGGCGGGCTTGTAGAGGGAGATGTTCGGCGGGATGTGGGAATCCATGCCGTGCTTCTTGACGCTCGCGAGCTGCTGCTCGAAGTCGCCCTTCTTCTTGTCCTCGAGGGTCGAAACCTCGCGGGCAAGCGCCCGGCCATACATGGAGTGGTGCTCCTGCACGGCGGCGATCGAGTAGCGGGTGCCGGTCGCCACGAGCGTTCCTTCCACTGCGGCAAAATACCCGGTGTCTTTCGTCCGCAGAGGATAGACGTTGAACCCGCTGTTCACGCCGACCAGGCCGACGTGGCTCTCGTTGAGCGGGCCACGGCCGAGTTCGTCGTCGGCATTGAAACCCTGACCGTATCCGAGCGAGACGATGACGGTGTCCTCGGCCTGGCCGAAGCCAATCTGCACCGGAAGCTCCATTTCGACACCGTTGACCTTGATCTTCACCAATTGCCCGCTGCGGTGCTGGCCCTCGCCGTCCTCCGGCTTGGCAGCCGTCGGCGTCTCCAGCTTCACGATCTTGTCGTAGATGCCGAGCTTCTTGGCTGTCTTCGGGGCGATCAGCGCGACGTTGTCCCAAGAGACCTTTGAAATCGGATCGGGTGCTTCCTGGAGCCAGCCGTTGTCGATCCAGCGGCCGTCGTAGATGGAGCCGTCGGTGGCGAAGATGACCTCGAGCCCGCCGTCCACGGCCTTCGGGGCCTTGGCCACCAGCTCGCTCGCCTTTGCGGAATCGAGTGAAGGCTCGGCGGCCTCATACTTGGAATCCGCGTAGAAGCCGTCGCGGAGGAACTTCTTCCAGTCCTCCTCCTTGTCACCGGCGAGCCCGGCGAAGGTCTTGCGCACCTCCGCGTGGGCCGGCGAGGCGGCTCCTTCCTCCCCTTCCCCGGTGAGCAGCACGCCTGCCTCGGAAAGCAGGGCCGCGAGCACCTCCAGTTCGCTGGCGCAGTCGGCGTAGAGCGGCAGAATCAGCGGCTGGACCACCGTGTGCACGCCGCTGGCACTGCGGGTGTCCGACCAACTCTCCAGGTAGTGGCTGGCGGGAACGTGCCAGGTGGACAGGTGGGCGGTGGCGTCGGTCCGTGGTCCGAAATGGATGCTGGTCTTCGCCTTGGCCAGCGCATCGCCGAACTTGAGATCGGCAGGAGCGTCGTAGACCGGGTTGGACGGGGTGAAAAGCAGCAGGTGCTCAACCGCCCCGGAGTCGAGGTCGGCGGTCAGCGCCTCGATGTCACCCAGGCCCTCGTTGCCGGTGAGCACGGACCGCAGCGGCTTGTCCTCGCCGACGTTGCCGAGCTTGGCATTGATCGCGGCGACGAAGTGATGAACCACCTCCGGCGCGCGGCTGCCGGCGACAACGGCCGAGCGGCCGGCATGCTCCTTGAGGTCGTCGACCAGGGGCGTGATCCACTCCTGCAGCGACTTTGCAGGAACCTCCACCCCGCCGACAGGCGCATCGGCACCGACCAGACGGGCGATATGGGCGGCGACCTGCAGCAACTGGCTCGGCTTGATTCTCAGGCGGTGATCCGCCATCCCGCCGGTCAGCGAGAAGCCGCTTTCCACTGCATAGAGGCGGTTGAGCCCGTCCTGTGAGGCGGGCTTGTCGTAGTCCTTGCCCTCCGGCTTGCGGCGGTCGAAGAACGGCGTCACCGGACCCACGGGATCGAGGCCGGCGAAATCGCAGTCGAGGGAAACGATGCGGTCCGCCTTGGCAAAATCGGCCACGTAGCCCTTGCCGTCGCCCGCCGCCTTGTGGGCCTCGCCCTCGAGCGCCTCGTAGCCGTAGAAGCGGGCGTTGGAGAACTTCGCGGCGAGTTCCTTGCGCAGGCGGGCACGGGTCGGCGAATCGTCGCGCCCGAAGAGGAATCCTACCTTGGCACCGGTGTCCTTCGCCAGCGCGGTGAAGGCGACCTCGAAGTCCTTGCGCGACGACGGCTGGCCGTTGCGGAGCACGCGGGTCGAGCGGTATGGCGAATAAAGGTCGAGCACCGAGGCCTGGGCGAAGGAGTCGGTGCCGGCATGATCCGGGTGCAGCGTGTTCGGCGCCAGCTTGGTCGGGCGGCCCTCGAAGGAGGTCACGACCAGCGGCGTGGCCCCGCCCATGCGGGGGAAACTGCTCGCATAGTAGGTCGCCTTGCCGGGGATCACCCACTCGGGCGCCTGAGCGTAGGGAAGGATGTGGGCCTCGGGGCGTCGGCACGCGGCCATGCCGAAGCCGGCCAGCGCGGTCGAGGCCCCCATCAGCTTGAGGAAGCTCCGGCGGGAGGTTTCGGCCTCCTCCTGGTTCGCCATTTCGGCGGCCCCGCGGGGGAACTCGCGTTCCAGCCACTCGCGGAAGTCGGCGGTGTTCTCGAGCTGGCCCGTGCTGCGCCAGGCGACGGTGTTTTCGTCGGCGGGCAGTTCGGGGTGTTGCCAGATGCGTTTGCTCATGGGTGGGCGAAAGAAAATGAAATCAGTGGTGGCAGGTGGCGCAGGACTCGCGGGGCTGGACCTGCCACAACTCCTTGAGCTTCAGCCCGAGGTCCTCGGTGGTCGTGACGCCCTCGTCGTTGGCGACGTACTTGGCCACGTCGCCGTCGCCATACTCGAAATTGAAGATCTCCTCCATCGGCCGCAGGTGCTTCTCCGGTGCCCGGTGGCATTCGAGGCACCAGCCCATCGACAGGTTCTCGGCCTGGTAAACGACCTCCATCTGGTCGACCCGCCCGTGGCAGCTCTGGCAGGAAATGCCGCGGTTCACGTGGGCGGCGTGGTTGAAGTAGGCGTAGTCCGGCACCTTGTGGATGCGCACCCACTCGACCGGCTTGCCGAAGTCCGGGTGGTCCGGATTGAAGCGGTCGCGCAGCGGCTGGAGCTTCGGACTCTCCTGCTGGACGTGCTGGTGGCAGTTCCAGCAGGTGTTCGAGGTCGGCACGTTCGAGTGACCCGAGACGTCGACGAAGGAGTGGCAGTAGCGGCAGTCGATGCCCAACTGCTCGCTGTGGATGCGGTGGGAGAACGGAATCGGCTGCGACGGCTGGTAGCCGACCGCGAGGGTTTTCGGCGTCGCGTAATAGGTGAACCCGGCAACCACACCGATGCCGAGAGTGATCACGCAGATTCCGATCTTGAAGGGCAGGAGATTGGTCCAGCGCGGGAAGAAATTGGCCATGGTGATCGTCGACAGGATGCTCGGCGGCGGGGAAAACAGGAGCTTGTGAAAATTTTCACAAGCAATTTTCAGGTCCCTCCGGCACAGGGGTCCGGCGGGGCGCGCCGATGTTGCAAACGAACCCGATGCTGGCAACCGCAAAAACCGCTGGATTTCTGAAAAATCGCGCGGGGGTAATCATTATTGAGACTCAATCCAAGGAAGACCTCTGGGATCTCCCATCCGCCGACGAACCGCTCCGATTTCCGGCTCCATCCCCGCTCTCCGGGCCGCCGCCGGGTTCCAATTCCTGTCCGCGCTTTCCACCGATTCCGTGAAGGAATGTCCACGGACGCCGAAGGGGGAAACATCCGGCGTCCGTGGGCCCTTTGCGGGGGCAGTGCTTCCTTACGTGACGACCCTGTCACGTCGTCCCCGGTCCGGCCATTACGTGATCGCGTCCGTGCCCACCGCCCTGAAAAAGCGCGGGCGCCGGAGGGGGAGACTTCCAGCGCCCGTGCGAGTCGCCCCGTAGGGGTTTCACAGCACGGGAAGAGTGCCACCCTCTCCCCCATCCGGGTATTACGCCATCGCGGGAAAAGGATCGCGCGACGCCGTCGCGCATCGCGAGTTTTCAGGGCACGCCATCCACACAGCTCCCTTCAGTTCAGGGAGACCGCAGAGAAAGCCCCTCCAACCCTTTCACCAGCAAACCCCTCCCCGTCCCACGATGCGCGACAGCGTCGCGCGGTCCTTTCAAAGCCGCCCCGCGGCCTTGATGTCGAGATAGCGGTTGGCCAACGCCACCGGCAACTCCTGGGCCGGGACATCCAGAGTCAACACCCCGTGACCCCGCAGGGTGGCCATCACTTCCTCGCGCTCCCCGTCGTAGCGCTCGGCCGCGGCGAAACGCAGGGCATCACGATAGGCCTCGACCGGAGTGGTCCGGGCCGCCTCCACCGATTGCTCCCGCAGGCTCGCCAGCATCACCAGATGCCGCGACGCGAGGATCTTCAATGCCGGCAAGACCTCGGGGGCATCCTCACCCCGCAGGTTCGTGAGCAGCACGACCAACGCCCGCCGCCGTTGCCGCGCCTGCAGCCGCTCGGCTCCCGCCGCGAAGTCGCTCGGCTCGGGGGTCGTCTGGTAGTCGAACAGGTGATGCAGCAGGGTCGCCATCGAGTGCGCCCCCTTCACCGGTGGCAGCCAGCGGTTGCTGCCGCCGAAGGACTGCACCCCGACCTGGTCGCCCTGCCTCAGCGCCACGTAGGACAGCAACAGCATGGCATTCAGGCAGTGGTCGAACTGAGGCAATTCCCCATCCATCGCCCGCATCCGGCGACCGGTGTCCGTTAGAAAGACAATCGTCTGGTTCCGTTGCTCCTGGAACTCCCGGCTGATCAACGACAGCCGCCGCGAGGTCGCCTTCCAGTCGATCTGCGACAGCGGATCACCCTCACGGTACTCGCGCAGTTGATGGAAGTCCCGGCTGCTGCCGGCCAACGACCGCCGGACGATCCCCATTTGCTCCTGGCGCGCCTGCATCGCCAGCAGGGCGAACCGCACCACCGGCTCGTAATCCGGATAAACCTTCACCTCCTCCTCGGCGCAGGCGGTTCCCCGACGCCACCACAGTCCAAGCGGCGACCGAAATCGGAAATGCACCGGCCGGAAGAGGGCGACACCACGCTCCAGCATCCGCACCGGATGATAGACCAACGCCCGCCCCTGGGCCTGGATCGGCCCGCGCCACGGCATCGCCTCGGCTTCCGCCCCCTCCGGGATTCCATCGAAAACCTCCACGTCCAGAGCCCGGACCCCGGGATTGGAAACCTCCATCCGAACCTCGCCCGCCTCACCCAGCGCAAAGCGGTCCGGCAAGGTGCGCTCGATCGACGGCACCGCTGAGAACCTCAAGGCCAGACCGTCGAGCAGCAGGAAGAGCAGCAGCACGCCGCCGATCACCCACCACGCGATCAGCCCGTCGGGCCGGATCGACACCACGACGCCGACCGCACCCCACAGGGCGACGGCATGCAGCACTCGGCGGGTCGGGGTCACTGCCGGGGAGCGGGCACGGAGTCCACCAGACCCCGCAGGATGTTATCGATGTCCTGGCCGCCGATGGCGACCTCCGGAGCGAGCTGGACCCGGTGCCGAAGCACCGGCAAGGCCGCCGCCTTGATGTCGTCGGGGGTGACGAAGGAACGGCCGTGCAGCACCGCCACCGCCTTGCCGATCCGCACCAGCGCGATCGCCCCGCGGGTCCCCGCACCGAGGGCCACCGCCTGCGATTCGCGGGTCGCCTTGACGATCGCCACCGCGTAGTCGACCACCTCCGGAACCACACGCACGGCGGCGGTTTCGGCCTGCGCCGCGACGATCGCCTCGGGCGTCGCCACCGCCTCCACCGCCTCCACGGGACTCGATCCGGGCTTTTCCGCCGCCGACCGGGTCACGATTTCCGACTCCGCTCCGGCATCGGGATAGTCGAGCAGCACCTTCATGACGAAGCGGTCGAGCTGCGCCTCGGGCAGTGGATAGGTTCCCTCGTGCTCGATCGGGTTCTGCGTCGCCAGGGTCATGAACGGCGGGCTCAGCAGCATCGATTCGCCATCGATCGTGACCTGCCGTTCCTGCATCACCTCCAGCAGCGCCGACTGGGTCTTGGCGGGTGCCCGGTTGATCTCGTCGGCCAACAGCAGGTTGGTGAAGACCGGCCCCTTCCGCAGCTGGAAGGTCTGGCTTTTCATGTCGAAGAGCCGGAAACCGGTGACATCGGAGGGCATCAGGTCCGGCGTGAACTGGATGCGTCCGAACACCCCGGAAAAGCTCTTCGCCATCGCCAGCACCAACTGCGTCTTGCCGAGCCCCGGCTTGCCTTCGAGCAGCACGTGACCACCCGCCAGCAAGGCCGCCAACACCTGGCTGATCACCTCGGTCTGACCCAGCACGGCACGGCCGATCTGTTCCCTCATCGCGTTGGCGACCCGGCTCGCCTCGGACAGGGCCGGTGCCGGGGCGGCCTCGACGGGTGCCTCCGGTGTGGATTCGATTTCGTTTTCTTCGTTCATGGAATGGACAGGTGGAGCTTCTGGAGATCGGCGACCAGGCGGGTGAATCCGCCGGCATCGCGGGCACGTTCGAACGTCATCGCCCGCTCGGCCCGCTCCCGGGGAATCCCGGAGCGCTCGGCCATCAGGTCGAAAATATCGGCATCCGGCCGGCCCGTCGAGATGGCCAGGCGATGCGCGCGCTCGACCAACGACTCGCGCAGTGGCCGCAGCAGGCCTTCGCCCCGGTCCAGCCGCCAATGGAAATCGCCCAGCGACTCGAGGTGGTGATCGTAGGCCCGGAGAATGCCCTCGGACTCGACGGAATCCAGCGGGCCGAAGCGCGGCAGGTTCTTCCACAGCCAGAAAGCCACCAGTAGCAGCAAAGCGACCAGGGCGGGCCATCCCCGATTCCACAGCAAGGCCCAGAACGAGAGGGAAGCGTTCCGAACGAAGCTCACGGTGCCGTAGCACGGCGAAAGCTCGACCAGCCTCGCCAGCAACGAGGCGTGATCATAGTCGCCGATGTATCGGTTTCGGAAGGGACGGGCATCCGCGACCACGGTCAACCGCCCCTCCCCGTAGGGCACGGAGATCAAAGGGGATTCCTTCCCCTCCCGCTCGACCGAAAACGCCGTCTCGATCGACACCTCGAATGTCTCCCCCTCGATCACCACCTCCTCGGTCAGCGTTTTGTCACCACCATCCCACCGGCTTCCCGAAATCGTCAGCCCCGCGCGCCCGGCCCAGTCCTCGAAAGGGGTTGCGTCCTTCTCCATCAATTGGTCCAGATGCCTCCAATCCGGAAGCTCATTCCAGTCGCTGAGAAACGTCTCGCCCCGTTCGAGGAAGATCACCGTGTGCCCGCCCCATTGCGTCCACTGCTCGAGGTCCCGCACGTAGCCCTCGGCTCCGAGCACCGAGGCCGGCATCAGCACCATTGCCTCCTCGCCCTCGAAGGCCGGCCAGCCCGGCTTGCTCACCACCTCGTAATCGAGGCGCTCCAGCAGGCGTTCCGCCGCCAGGTAGGGATTCACGCGCGCCCGGCCCTTGTGACCGACGTCGCGCGTTTCCTCGACGTAGTCGCAAGCCACCAGCGCCAGCGCCAGGATGACGGCCAGCCACCTCACGCGCTCCCCCTTTCCACGAAGGGCCAACTGCCGCACAGGGACTCGATCCGGGCGTCGGTCGGCAGCTCGCGGGCGTAGGCCAGCCGCACCCACTCGCCGGTCAGCTCGGAGAAATAACCGGCGTGTCCCGCCCCCGCCCGGTCCACCCGGCCGAGGCAATCGTTCTCGGTGTCCGACTCGGCGATCTCGACGCCGCCGTGCCGGATCATCCATGAAATCGCCCCCCGGTAGAGCAGGCTCATCGCCTCATGGTGCCGGCCCTCGCGCCACGCCCGCAGCGCCGTGCTCGCCACGTCTTCGGGCAGGCTCTCCGGCGTGACCTCCATGCCCATCACCACCCGCGCGGCGGCACCGTTCCGCGGCACCCTCGCGCCGCCCCTGCCGGCAAACAGATGCCGGTAGCGGTAGATCAGCCAGACCAGCAGGCCGACCAGCCCCGCCGCGAGGGCGACCTGGAGAAACAACACCAGCGCCCCCATCACGCCTCCCGCCGAAGGATTCCAACCCCACCAGTCGAAGTCCCACCCGGTCCAGCGCTTGCTGGTTTCACTGTGGACCTCGAAGTCCGGATCCTTGAGCACCTCCTCGATCACCCGCTGCGCCTCCGCATCGGGCGCGGCGTGGGCCGGCCCACCGAAACCAAGGACCAACACCAGCATCACCGCGACGGCCAGCTTGCCGAGACGGTTGGCGAGGCGCCGGAAGGCCAGCTCGACATCCCAGCCCTCGATCCACGTACGATGATTGACGTAGATCCCGAAGCCGCAGCCGGTCGAAAACAGGTCCACCAGCCAGATCGAGAGCGCAAAGGACAGCATCACCGCCATCGCCAGCCCCGCGGGCGGATCGATCAGATCGCCATCCCACCACAGGGAGATCACGTCGTTCCATTCCGAGGAGGCGACGTCGGGAATGAACAGCATCCCGGTGCAGAAGAGGGTCAGCGCCAGCCAGAAGGTGAGAAAGAAGCGCCACATCGCGAGGATGATCACGCTCGAGTCGCCGCGCCGCATCAGGATCCGGCAGCGGTTCGTATAGTCCTTGCCCCGCAGACCCTCGAGATCCTCGACCGGCATGGTCAGCGGCCGCCATGGCGACAGTCGCGCCCAGACGAGGCGGTAGAAGAAGCGCCGCCGGATGGCCCGCGGCAGCTCGCGAAACAGATCCCCCCATCCGGGCTTGTCGCCGAAGAGGATGCGGCTGAGCTGGAACAACGCCAGCCGCGAGGCGACCGGCACCCACAACCAGAAGACGACCGTGAACCAGATCGGATGCCGCCAGAGTAGCGGAAAGACCAGCAGCGTGGGCAGCATTCCCAGCCACCAGGCCCCCGAGAGCCGCCAGAAATCGCGCCGGACCAGCGCCAGACCGAGGTCCACCGACTCCCAGTCACTGCGGGGCCGCAGCTCGGCGGTCACTTCTTCAAGCTTCACGCGACGCCCCCCTTCCCAACAGCGTGAAGTAGGCGATGTGCAGCACCCAGAAGCTGATGCCCACGGTGTATTTCACCTCCGCCGGCATCCGCTGCGCCGACCAGAAGCCCTCGATGAAAGCGGCGATCACGGTCATGCCGGCCGCTCCGATGATCAGCGGCAGGGCCCGTTTCGCCGACGCGGCGATCGCCTTGCCGCGGGACATCCTCCCCGGCTTCAGCACCGCCAGGCCGAGCCGCATGCCGGCCACCCCGGCGATGATCATTCCGATCAACTCGAAGGAGGAATGGCCCGCCACGAAGGTCCAGAAGGACTGCGGGTTGCAGGCGTAGGTCACGTAGCCGGCCGACGCCCCGATCGCCAGGCCGTTGTAAACGATGAAGAAGATGGTCCCGAGGCAGGCGACGATCCCTCCGGCGAAGATCCGGAAGTCGATGCTCACGTTGTTCTGGATGTAGTGGCCGAACATCATGAAGTTCGAGCCGAACTCCTCGCGCAGGTGGGCGATCTGCTCCTCCTCCCCGCCATACATCGCCTCCAGGCCGGCCATGCCCTCGGGACCCAGGATCGCCTGCACCCAGTCGAGGTCGATCCACGCCATCGCCATCATGCCGAAGAAGGGCACCCAGAAAAGCGCGCTGCACAGCCAGAACAGGCGCCATTCGCGCCGCACCACCGCCGGGAAATCCGCCACGATGAAACGGACGAAGGACTCGCTGCCCTTGCGCCGGCTCCGGTAGAGCAGCTTGTAGCCCCGGATCACCAGCGCATTGAGCCGGTCGACCATCCGCCCGCGGTACATCCGGTGGCTGGCCAGCGCCAGATCCGAGCAGACCTCGCGGAAGCGCCGCGGCAGGTCGGCCACCCCCACCTCCGGCTTGCCCTTCTCGACGCTGGTCACCAGACGCTCGTACTCCTCCCACGCCTCCCGCCGCTGCTCTTCAAATCCGCCCTCGTTCATCTCCGGTCGCGGTCCTTGAGCCAGTGTGCCATCGCCATCAGCCGCGAGACGCCCGCAGGGCCCCGGCTGCCACTCAGATCCCTCGCATGATCCGCGATCTCCTCACGCCGTCCCTCCGACCACAGCCCGGCCCGGTCGCGGAAGGCCGCCAGCGCCCGCGCCTCCTCGGGCCGCAGGGCCACCGCCGGTGCCACCGACTGGATCGGCGGAGGTGCCGGCACCTCCGGCTCCGGTGCCAGCCGGTCGTAGACCACGACGGTGCCCGCCGCCAGATCCCCGAGCCGCTGGAAGCGCCGCGTCGCCACCACCGTCGCCAGCGCGAAGCCAAAGGTCGGCAGACCCGCGAAACCGAAGCCGAGGAAGGGCATGCCGTCGGCGTAGCGCAGGAAGTTCCGCAGCACCGCCTGACCGAAGGTGATCGGTGAACCGGAGGTCTGCACGACCCGCAGGCCGACGATCTTTTTCCCCGGCGTCGCTCCCCATTTCCCCCACTCGAAAAAGACCGGATACCACCACCAGATGAAAAACCACAGCAGGCTGATCAGCCCCGCCGATGTCAGACTTCCGACCATCAGGCCGGCGATCATCAGGACAAAGGAAACCAGCAGGATCACCGCCCATTGGATCACCAGGTCCAGCGCCAGCGCGCCACCCCGCAGCAGCGGTCCCGCGATCCGGAGTCGGACCTCCACGCCCTCCGCCAGCTCGATGGCCTGCAGGGTGTCCAGTCGTGTTCCGGCCGGCTCCATGGTGAAAGGTCGCGCCCACGCTAACCCCACCTTCCCCAAGGTAAATCCCGAAGTCAGCCCGGGGATGGATCCCAGACCAATGCCGCCTCCTGAAGGAGGAACTACAAACATCACAAGTCCGCCTGTTCGGTTCGTAGTTCCCCCTTGAGGGGGTCCAACCGCCCCACCAAAAAAGCCCCCGACATCACCCTTCACAGGCAACATCGGGGGCTTGAATCTCGGGCGTTTCGCCAATCAACCGTGCAGGTCGAAGCGATCCAGCTCCATCACCTTGGTCCAGGCGGCGACGAAGTCCGCGACGAACTGGCTTCCGCCATCGGCGCAGGCGTAGACCTCGGCCTGGGCGCGCAGGATGGAGTTGGAGCCGAAGACCAAGTCGGCACGGGTGCCGCTCCACTTGGTTTCCCCACTCGCCCGGTCGATCGCCGCGAAGGCATTGCCGCAGGGCGACACCTGCTTCCACTCGACGTCCATGCCCAGCAAGTTGACGAAGAAGTCATTGCTGAGCACGCCGACACGATCGGTCAGGACTCCGTGCTTGGATCCATCGTAGTTGGTCCCGAGCACGCGCATGCCGCCGACCAGGACGGTCAGCTCGGTCGGCGTGAGCGTGAGCAACTGGGCCTTGTCGATGAGCAAGGCCTCGGCCGACACCGCCAAGGTTCCCTTGAGGTAGTTGCGGAAGCCGTCGGCCAAAGGCTCGAGCACCTCGAAGGATTCGGCATCGGTCTGCTCGGCCGTGGCATCGGTGCGACCGGGCGTGAAGGGAACCGTCACCTCCTGCCCACCGTCCTTGGCCGCCTTCTCAACGCCGGCACATCCGGCGAGCACGATCAGATCGGCGAGCGAGACCTTCTTGCCATCGGACTGCGCGTCGTTGAACTCGCTCTGGATGGCCTCCAGCACTTCGAGCACGCGGGCGAGCTGGGACGGGTTGTTCACCTCCCAGTCCTTCTGCGGCGCAAGACGCACGCGGGCACCATTGGCGCCACCGCGCTTGTCGGATCCGCGGAAAGTCGAGGCCGAGGCCCAGGCGGTGGACACCAACTGGGAAACCGTCAGACCGGAATCCAGCACCTTGGCCTTCAGCGCGGCCACGTCCGCCTCGTCGATGAGCGGATGATCGACCTCCGGAACCGGGTCCTGCCAGATCAGGTCCTCGTCCGGCACTTCCGGACCGACGTAGCGGGACTTCGGCCCCATGTCGCGGTGGGTGAGCTTGAACCAGGCCCGCGCGAAAACGTCGGCGAACTCGTCGGGATTCTCGAGGAAGCGGCGCGAGATCTTTTCATACTCGGGATCGGCGCGCAGCGCGAGGTCGGTGGTGAGCATGGTCGGCTTGTGCTTCTTCTCCGGATCGTGGGCGTCGGGAATGACATCCTCGGCATCCTTGGCCACCCACTGCCAGGCGCCCGCCGGGCTCTTGGTCAGCTCCCATTCGTAGTTGAACAGGTTCTCGAAGTAGTAGTTGCTCCACTGCGCAGGGGTCTGGGTCCAGGTCACCTCGAGACCGCTGGTGATGGTGTCACCGCCCTTGCCGCTGCCGTAGCTGTTCTTCCAGCCGAGACCCTGCTCCTCGATCGGAGCCCCTTCGGGATCGGCCGAGACGCTTTCGGCCGGGCCGGCCCCGTGGCACTTGCCGAAGGTGTGCCCGCCGGCGACCAATGCCACCGTTTCCTCGTCGTTCATCGCCATCCGCGCAAAGGTCTCGCGGATGTCATGCGCGGCCTTCTCCGGAATCGGCTGCCCCTCGGGACCTTCCGGGTTCACGTAGATCAGACCCATGTGCGTGGCACCAAGCGGTGCCTCGAGATTGCGGTTCTCCAGATCCACATCACCGGAGCTGGGCGCGGTTCCCTCCAGCGGGGCGCCTTCCGTCTTCCCGCCATCGGACTTTGTGGTCGTCGCCGAACGACCGTAGCGCTCGTCGGTGGCAAGCCACTCGGTTTCCCGGCCCCAGTAAACGTCCTGGTCCGGCTCCCAGGTGTCGGGGCGACCACCGGCGAAGCCGAAGGTCTTGAAGCCCATGGTTTCGAGCGCGACGTTGCCGGCGAGGATCATCAGGTCGGCCCAGGAAAGCTTGCGGCCGTACTTCTGCTTGATCGGCCACAACAGGCGACGCGCCTTGTCGAGGTTGCCGTTGTCCGGCCAGCTGTTGAGCGGCGCGAAGCGCTGCTGGCCGCGACCTCCGCCACCGCGACCGTCCTGGATGCGGTAGGTGCCGGCGCTGTGCCAGGCCATGCGGATGAAAAACGGTCCGTAGTGACCGAAGTCCGCCGGCCACCAATCCTGCGAGTCGGTCATCAGGTCGGCGAGATCCTTCTTCAGCGCGTCGTAGTCGATCGACTTGAAGGCCTCGGCATAGTTGAAGTCGGCTCCCATCGGATCGGACTTCTCGGAATGCTGCGTGAGCAGCTCGACCTTGAGGCGGTTCGGCCACCAGTCTTCGTTCGTGGTTCCCCCGCCGGCGGTCGCGGCGGTGGAGCTGAAGGGACATTTGGATTCTGACATGGTTGTTTCGGGTATGGGGTTGGTTCGTGGTTGGATGGATTGAAAAAGTTCAGCGGTGCTTCCTGCGGCAGTCCTTGCACCTGCCCCAGTAAACCACCTCGGCCTCATCGATCTCGAAGCCGTGGCTCTGGGCGGCGGTCAGGCACGGGGTGTCGCCCACCGCGCAGTCGACATCGACGGTCACCCCGCAGCTTCGACAGACCAGGTGGTGATGGTTGTCGCCCACACGGTCCTCGTACATCGCCGGCGAGCCCGCCGGGTGGATCCGCCGCAAGAGCCTTTTCTCGGTCAACACCCCGAGAACGTTGTAAACCGCCTGACGCGAAATGGTGCCGATCGACGCCCGCACGTCCTCGGCGATCGCATCGGCCGTCCCGTGGGGCCGCGCCGCCACCGCCTTCAGGACGGCCACCCGCTGCGCCGTCACCGGCACGCCGTGCGCACGCAATAGGTCGGAGGGATCGGTCACGGCACCCAGCTAGGACCCTGATCTGGACTTTGTCAAAAACTTGTTGCAATCCATTTCAGCCAGCCTTCCTCCGACCCTTGACTCGACCCGCTCATTGCCCACCCTGCCTGCGATTCCCTGATCATGCGTCCGACTCTCATCGCCCTGCTTCCCGCCATGCCGCTCGTCGCGTTGGCGGAGCCGATCTCCTACAACCGCGACATCCGCCCCATCCTCTCGGAGAACTGCTTCTCCTGCCACGGCCCGGACAAGGCTTCGCGCGAAGCCAAGCTCCGGCTCGATGTCCGCGAGGCCGCCATCGACCGGGATGCCATCGTTCCGGGCAACGCGGCGGAGTCCGAGATGATCTTCCTGATCAACAGCGAGTTTGAGGACGAACTCATGCCGCCGCCCGAGTCCCACAAGTCGCTGACAGCTCAGGAAAAAGCCCTGCTCGCCGAGTGGATCAACCAGGGCGCCCCCTACGAATCCCACTGGTCCTACATCCCGCCCAAGCGTCCTGAAGTGCCGGACATGGGAGCCGGGCATCCGATCGACAATTTCATCCTCGCCGGCCTGAAATCCGAAAAGCTGACTCTCTCGGAACCCGCCGACGACCCCACCCTCATTCGCCGCCTGTCGCTCGACCTCACCGGCCTGCCGCCCGTCACCACCGGCGTCACGGATCCCGTCGCAGCCATCGACCGGTTGCTCGAGTCGCCCCATTTCGGCGAGCGGATGGCTGTCCACTGGCTCGATCTCGCCCGTTACGCCGACACGATCGGCTACCACGGCGATCTGGAACGCGACGTCACACCCTATCGCGACTACGTGATCGAGTCCTTCAACTCGAACAAGCCCTACGACCGGTTCATCGTCGAGCAACTCGCCGGGGACCTGCTCGACGATCGCACCATCGAAACCCGGGTCGCCTCGACCTTCAACCGCCTCAACCAGATCTCCGCGGAGGGCGGCATCCAGGATGCCGAATACATCGCCAAGTACTACGCCGAGCGGGTCCGGGCGACCTCGGTCGCCTTCCTCGGTTCGACCATGGGCTGCGCCGAGTGCCACGACCACAAGTTCGATCCCTTTTCGATGAAGGACTTCTACGCGATGGAGGCCTTCTTCGCCGACATCTTCGAAAAGGGCGCCTACACCGGAGACGGGCGCTACAACGAGGGTGCCGACATCAAGGACCATCCCGACCTCGTCATGGGTCGCTGGGGACCGGAGCTGCGGCTTCCCGACCCCGAGCAGTCCAGGGAACTCGAGCGGATCCAGTCGGCCATCCCTCCGCTGGAAGCAGAACTCAAGAAGGACACCCCCGAGCGCGAGGAGGCTTTCGCAAAATGGCTGGCCGAGATCCGCGAAGCCGAGGCGCCCAAGCTGCCGAAACCCGTCGCCAACGCCCTGCAGCAGACCCGGGACAAGGAGCCGGACGCCAAGCAGAAGGAAATCCTCCAGAACCACTTCCGTTCCGTGGACCCGGAACTCAAGGAAGTGGAGGCCAAACTCAAGAGCCTCCAGCAGCAGGAGAAGCAGCTGCTCGGCCGCATCCGCTCCACCCTGCCAAGCGTTTCGACCAAGCCGCGCACCGTGCGCCTCCTGACCCGGGGCGACTGGACCACCCCCTCCGATGAGGTCATGGAGCCCGCCTTCCCCGAGTTCCTCGCCGGCAGCGCTTCCGTCGAATCCGCCGACCAACGCCTCACCCGTCTCGATCTCGCCCGCTGGATCGCCTCGCCGGAGAATCCCCTCACCGCCCGCGCCTACGTCAACCGCGTCTGGGCCCTGTTCTTCGGCACCGGGCTCTCGCGCGACCTCCAGGACCTCGGCAATCAGGGCCAGTGGCCGACCCACCCCGAACTCCTCGACTGGCTGGCCGTCGAGTTCATGGAGTCGGGATGGAACGTCAAGCAACTCGTCCGCACCATCGTCACCTCCCGGACCTACCGGCAGTCGTCGAATGTTTCGGATGAACTGCTGGAGCGCGACCCCTACAACGTCCACTACGCGCGCCAGAACCCGCGGCGCCTCGACGCCGAGTTCATCCGCGACAATGCCCTGGCCGTCTCGGGCCTGCTCAACCCGCGGCTCGGCGGACCCAGCGCCCGCCCCTACCAGCCGGCCGGCTACTACGCGCAGCTGAATTTCCCGAAGCGGACCTACCAGCACGACACCGATGACAACCAGTACCGTCGCGGGCTCTACATGCACTGGCAGCGTTCCTTTCTTCACCCGATGCTCAAGGCCTTCGACGCGCCCTCCCGCGAGGAATGCACCGCCAGCCGCGCCTCCAGCAACACCCCGCTCCAGGCACTCGACCTGCTCAACGATCCCACCTTCGTCGAGGCCGCCCGCGCCCTCGCACAGGAGATGCTGGCGGACGACGCCAGCCTGGAAGCCCGGATCGACGGGGGCTTCCAGCAGCTTCTCTCGCGATCGCCCACGCCGGAGGAAACCGGACTCCTCTCCGCTCTCCATGAAAAGCAGCTCGCCCGCTACCGCGGGAACCCCGACGACGCCAGGGCGTTCCTCTCCGTGGGGATGCACCCGGCCGGCAGCGAGGATCCGGCGGAACTCGCCGCGATGACGGCCGTCGCCCGCGTCATGCTCAACCTCCACGAGTCCATCACCCGCTACTGAAAACCCTCCCATGATTTCCGATCCCAAGCTCGCCCAGCTGATCAACCGCCGGGCATTTCTACGAAACTCCTCGTACTCGGTCGGCAGCGCCGCCCTGGCCTCCATGCTCACCCGCGACCTCGCCGCCGCGGAAACCTGGAACGGCATCCTCGGGGGAAACCTGCACGTGCCGCCGAAGGCGAAGCGCGTCATCCACCTCTGCATGGCGGGCGGCCCCTCGCACTTCGAGACCCTCGATCACAAACCCTCGCTCGCCAAACTCGACGGCCAGCCGATGCCGGAGTCCTTCACCGCCGGCCAGCAGCTGGCTCAACTTCAGGGCAAGGCCCTCAAGTGCATGGGGCCGCAGTACGAGTTCAGGCGATACGGGAAATGCGGACGCATGATGTCCAGCGCCTTCCCCCACATCGGCTCGATCGCCGACGACATCGCGGTGATCCGCTCGATGCACACCGAGCAGATCAACCACGACCCGGCTCACACCTTCATGAACACCGGGTCCATCATCCCCGGACGCCCGTCGATGGGCTCGTGGCTGCTCTACGGCCTCGGCGCGGAGACCGACGAACTGCCCGGCTTCGTCGTGATGACCTCCTCGGGCGGCGGGCAGGACCAGCCGATCGCCTCGCGCCAGTGGCACAGTGGATTCCTTCCCTCGAAGTTCCAGGGGGTGCAGTTCAACTCCAAGGGCGACCCGGTCCACTACGTCAACAACCCCGCCGGAGTGACCCGCGCCGACCAGGCCGAGATGGTCCGCACGATCAACGGCATGAACGGCCTGCTCGGGCGCCGGCAGAACGATCCCGAGATCGCCACCCGCATCGCCCAGTATGAGATGGCCTTCAAGATGCAGGCCTCCGTGCCGGGACTGATGGACGTGTCCGACGAGTCGGATGCCGTCCTCGAAAGCTACGGCGCGAAGCCCGGCGACGGATCCTTCGCCTCGAACTGCCTGCTCGCCCGCCGTCTGGCCGAGCGCGGCGTGCGTTTCATCCAGCTCTACCACCGCGGCTGGGACCACCACGGCGGCATCAAGAAAGGCATCCAGACCGTCGCCGGCCATGTCGACCAGGCCACCGCCGCGCTGGTCAGGGACCTCAAGGAACGAGGCATGCTCGACGACACCCTGGTCATTTGGGGTGGCGAGTTCGGCCGCACGCCGATGGCCCAGGGCAGCGGCCGCGATCACCACATCCAGGCCTTCTCACTGTGGCTCGCCGGTGCCGGGATCAAGGGCGGCACGACCTGGGGCTCCACCGACGAACTCGGCTATGCCGTCGCGCAGGACGGCGTCTCGGTCCACGACCTCCACGCCACCATGCTGCATCAGCTCGGCATCGATCACGAACGCCTGACCTACAAGTTCCAGGGTCTCGACTTCAAGCTGACCGGCGTCGAGCACGCCCGCGTGGTCAAGGAAGTGCTGGCGTAGTATTGGCCAGGGACCGGGGGAGCATGCCCCCGCATCGCCCGGGAGCCACCCTCGGATCAACGTTCCTCCATCGGCACGTAATCGCGCTCGGGAGGCCCCGTGTAGACCTGACGCGGCCGGTAGATGCGGCTGTTGCCGTCACGGACTTCCTTCCACTGGGCGATCCACCCTGGCATGCGCCCGATGGCGAACATGACCGTGAACATGTTCTTCGGGATGCCGATCGCCCGCAGCAGGATGCCGGAATAGAAATCGACATTCGGGTAGAGGTTCCGGCTGACGAAATAGTCGTCGCTGAGCGCCCGTTCCTCCAGCGCCCTGGCGATGTCGAGCAACGGATCCTCGGTGCCCAGCTTCTCCAGCACCTTGGCGGTGTGCTCGCGCAGGATCACGGCCCGTGGGTCGTAGCTCTTGTAGACTCCGTGCCCGAAACCAAACAACTTCTCCTCCTTGCGCTTCACCCGCTCCACCAGGTCGTCGATGCTGGTGCCGGCCCCGTGAATCCTCTCGAGTTGATCGATCACCGCCACGTTCGCCCCGCCATGAAGGGGGCCCCACAGGGCGCAGACCCCGGCCGCACAGGAGGCGAAGAGATTGGCGCCGGATGAGCCGACCATGCGCACGGTCGAGGTCGAGCAGTTCTGCTCGTGGTCGGCGTGCAGGATCAGGAACATGGCCAGCGCCCGGATGACCTCCGGATCGAATTCGGCGTCGAACTCCGGATCCGAGAACATCATGTGGAGGAAGTTCTGGCAGTAGCTGAAGGACGGCCTCGGATAGAGCAGCGGCTTGCCCATCGAGGTCCGGTGGGCGTAGGCGGCCACCGTGCGGATCTTCGACAACAGGCGGGCGGCGGCGTTTTCGAAACTCGTGTCGTCCTCCAGCACGAGCACCTCCTCGTTGTAGCACGCCAGCGTGTTGATCATGGCGGACAGGATGGCCATTGGATTGCCGTGCGGGGGAAAGCCCTGGAACGACTTCCGGGTGCCCTCGTGCAGGGACTCGTGCTCGTTGAGCAGCTCCCGGAAATGCGCCAGATGGTCCTCGGTCGGGAACTCGCCATAAATCAACAACAGCGCCGTCTCGATGAAGTTCGACTTCTCCGCCAGTTGCTCGATCGGAACTCCGCGGTAGCGCAGGATCCCCTTTTCGCCATCAATGTAGGTGATCGAGGAACGGACCGACCCGGTGTTGCGATAACCCTCGTCGTAGGTGATCAGACCGGTTTCAGCACGCAACCGGGTGATGTCCACCGCCCGCTCGTTCTCGGTTCCGGTGATCACGGGCAGGGTCAGGCTCTGACCATCCAGGGCAAGTCGGGCGGTGTCGGGGGAGTTCATGATTTCAAGGGTTTCGCGTTCCGAAGGGGAGCCATCCTAAGAGGGAGCATGGCTCCTGCCAAGGGCCGGATGGCACCCGCCACCCATGATCCCGTCAGGTTTCTCAGAGCGCCTCGTTGATTTCCTCGAGACCGACGCCGAGCACCCTTCTTGCGATCGGATCGAGGAGCTCCTCCGTGCCGTGAATGTGGAAGGTGCGCTGGACGTGCCTCATCGTCTCTCCGGGCTTGAGGGCTGCCGCCGGCGACGAGGTTTCCAGCTCGTAGAACGGCCCGAGCGGAGGCACCCCGGGTTCGGGGGATCCGTCGTTGTAGGCATTGATCACGTCCCCTGCGTAGGGTTCCTCCTGCATTTTCCACATCGAGTTGACGAATCCATCCGGCGCCGCCTGCACGTTGTAGGTCACGAGGTTGAGCACCTTGCCCGCGGCATCGTAGCTGCCGGCGATGCCCTTGGATCGCTGCGGCGTCACTCCGATCTTTCCCCGGCGGGTTCCGTCCCCTTTGAAGAACAGGACATCCTCCTCCACCTTCAGATATTCGGCAGGCACCTTGCCGAAATAGGCATCGTTCACCTTCGGACCGAGTTCCTCCTCCGGCCCGGCCTTGAAAGGAACAACCACCGTCGTTTCCGGCGACGGATTGTACATCCCGAGGATCCAGATCGAGAGCAGTCCCGTCTCCGCGGTCCATGCCCGCGAGCCCGTGTTGGTGAGGCGGTTGTCGGTTTCATAGCCGACCATGCGGATCCCTTCCCCGAGTTCCACCTCCAGTTGCTCCGACGCCTCTTTCCTGCCCAGCAGTTTGACCGTGCGCTCGATCCCCAGCTCGAACCGGGTGCCGGTGTAGTTCGTGAGTTCGGCCGCGTGCTTGAAGCGGGCGGAAGTCGGCGTCTTCTCGACCAACTCGAAGGGCTCGGTGTCAATCACCGCCGGCGTCCGCCAGTCGGAGAACTCGAACTTGGCCCCAGGCTTGAAGAAGATCGCATACTGCCCGCCTTCCGGTCCCAGCCAGAAACGCTCCTCGCCGCCGAAGATGTAAATGTGCTCCTCGAGTTTCCCCTTGTTCTCGTCATCCGAAAGGAACCCCTTCTCGATCACCGGCCGGTTGATCCAGCCGAAGCTCGGTCCCGCCTCTCGGTCATAGGTGCTGGTCATCACCCGCCCCTGGTAGTCGGGCGCCACCGCCACCGCCGCCTCCCCATCCTCAAGCACCACCACGGGGGTGTGCTGCTTCATGAAATCCACATCGTCGGCAAAGCCGCCCGAGCCGGACGCGTTGCCGGCCAGAAGGCACAGGGCCGTGCCAGCCACCCCCCATCCCACCGGTCTCTCATTTTTGTCCATTTCTCTGGGTGTTGAATTCTTCCTGCTGATCCCGCCCACAAGCTTCTCCTCGCATCGACAGGACTGGAATATCTCAAAACGACCCCGGGGGCGTCGAGCACAAGCACGCACCGCTGCCGCGCGCCGATCCCCGTCCACCCGCAGCTCCACGCCACATGCTTGGTGCGGGAAGCCTGCATGTCCCCGGACCTACTCGTTGCACAGCAACTCTTCGACCATAGACTCCATCGCCCTGCCCCAGGCGCGGTAACCTTGCTCGTTGGGATGCAGCCCATCCGGCATGAGTTCGCGATTGATCCGGCCTGCCCCGTCGAGAAAGACGTGGCCGACATCCAGCCAGTGGACGGTTTCATGGTCCACGTAGCTACGAATGATTCTGTTGATCTGGTCGTTCCGCAGGCGACCTGGGTCCTCCGGGGTGTCGCCGCGCGGGAAGATCGGCATCAGCAGGATCTTCGACTCGGGCAGCTTGGCGTGGATCTCCTTGAGCAGGGCGAGGATGCCGTAGGCGGTGTCATGCCCGTGCAGCTCCGGGATGCCGCGGTTGTTGGTGCCGATCATCATCACGACCAGCTTCGGATTGCGGTCCTTCATGCCGTCGAGCCCGCCATTCTGGAAGTGCCAGAGCATGTGGTAGGTCCGGTCGCCGCTGGAACCGATGTTCACCGCCTTGCGATTGCCATAGAACTCGTCCCACACCTTCCTTCCCACGCGCGACCAGCCGAATACGATCGAGTCGCCGACCATCAGCAGGTCGACTTCCTGCTCGGTGCACCAGCGCTTGCGGTCCTCGTGGTGCCGCAGCCAGGCGGTCCAGCTGTTGGGATCTTCCTCCGGCCCGGGCCGGGATTCGGCCTGCGTGGCCCGGATGGTGGTCTCGTAGGCGGGATTCTCCCATGGCATGGGCTCGGCGGTTGGCGGAGAAGCCGCGGCGTGGAGTCCGCACAGGGCGAACATGCATGAGAGGAGGGTGGCGGAGTGCTTCATCGGGTGTTTCGTTGGACGGGGGTGTTCGACTGGTCGCTTTCCGATCGATTGCAGCGCGGTCGACCGGCGTCTGGCTAGTCCCACAATGGGACGACCCGGAAGCGGCCTCGGCGTGGAGGTGAGAGCGGTCCGTCACGGCGTCAGCAGGTCCACCATGTCGTCACCCAGCGCCTGACCGATCCGGAAGTAGCTGCGGGCGTTTTGGTTCCAGTGGTAGCCCTGGTCCATCGGGGAATCCGCCACCGCTTCCCAGAAGGGGCGGGTATCGCTGGATTGGGTCTCGGCGGGTTGGGCCACCCCGGCGACCCAGAGTTGCGCCTTTTCCACCAGTGAGTAGCCGGAGTAGGGGAAGGCCTCAACCGGCGCCGCGGTCATGCCGCTGCTGGCGATGGCGAAGGGCAGGTCGGGTTTGCCGAATTCCCCCCGCAGGTCGCTGATCAGGTCGGGCAGGTTGTCCTTGTATTCGGCGGAGAAGTCCGGGTTGACCTTGTCGTTGAAACCCTGGTGCCAACCGATGCCGACGATCTGGTAGCCTTGTCCGCTCCAGTCCGGGAATTCGGTGTCGAGGTTGTCGAGTGCCTGGCGTGTCTGATCGATGATGGCCTGATAGTAGAACCCGACTTCGCCGCCGCGGTCGGCGACGGCACTGGGCGGGCGGAACTCGGAGGCGAGTGCCTTGCCACCCCAGGCGGTCTTGATGATGAGCACATCATTGGAGCCGTAGAAGTCGCCCAGAACCTGGCCAAAGGCATACTCGGGGCCGATCATGGTGCCGTCCTTGCCGAAGCCGACCGTCAGGTCGCCCTTGCGGATGTTGGTGGTGCCGAGGGTGTCATTCCCCGAGGTGTTGGCGAGCCACCAGACCCGGACATCACTGCGGGAGGCCCAGGTGCTGTTGGCGGGATCACTGGGCGTATCGAGCATGGTGCTGTAAGCGTATTCCGGATAGCTGGCATCGTTGTTTGCGAGGTAGCGCAGGGTGCCCTTCACGTCGACGCCACTGCCCTCACGCCCGTAGCCGACCATGTTCGACTGTCCGGCGAGGATGAAGACCTTGATCCCGTTCGGGTCGTCGTCCCAGGTCTGGAACTGCCCCACGCTGTCGCCGACGAGCGGCTCGCCGTTGGGGCCGGTTACATTGCCAAGCGTCACGTTGTAGGCGCTGGCCAAGCTGAGGCTGGAACCCAGGCTCAGGGTGACCGTCTTGCCGTTCTCGCTGAGCGATGCTCCGGTGACAGTGATGCTGCCTCCCCCGTCCAGTTCCACGGTGTAGTTTTCGGTGTTGGTCGCTGTCCCTTCATTCAGCGCCTCGGTGAAGTTCAAGGTGATGGTGCTGCCGGTGCCCCACAGGCTGATCAGCTCGGGTGAGGGTCCGAGGACGATCAGTTGTGCGGCGACCCTGACGAAAAGCCGGGGCTCGTCGAGCAGGGCAGGCGTCAGCGCGACATCGACGGTCTCGACACCGTTGAGCAGGGCGCCGGGCGTCTGGAGGGCGCCGGCATCGAGTTCCCACTGGTCGAGGTCCGTGGAATAGAAGATCTGGTGGGTCAGCCCCGTGAGTGACGGGCTCCGCCGGGTGTAGCTGAAGGTCCCGGCGGCGGGGTCGAAGGGGGACGTGAACGGGGTCACCGAACTCGAATCCGCCGGGTCCAGGCCGAAGATCCGCTCCGTGTCATTGCTGAGGCCGTCTCCGTCGTAGTCCTCCTGCTCGCCGGTCCCGGGGTCGCCAAGTGTCCAGTTCTGCCCGCTGCCCCAGGAGAGGTAGTCCGAAATGGTCAGCGTTCCCGAGACCGCGAAGTTGTCGACCCGGAATCCGGTGTTGCCCGCGGGATTCTCGGGGGGACCGGGCGACCAGGTGAAGTAGGCGAATTCGCCGGTGGCGAGGGTCGTGTCGGCGAGGAAATCGCCGAAGCTCACATCATGACCGGTCACCCCGTTGGGAATGGTGACCTCGGTGCTGACGCCGGCGGGTCCCAGCGCACCCGCCGTGTAGGTGATGGTCACCTTGTTGGGACCCTCGTTGTTGACGTCCTTCTTCACCCGGAAGTGGATCTTATCCAGCGCAAGGTCCAGGGAGTTGTTGTTCTGCACCACCAGCGTCAGCGTGAACGGTGAACCGAACTGGACGATCGCCTTCGAGTTCGTATCGACGGGATCGACGTCGAGGTCCGTGGTGCCCCAGAGAATGCTGTTGCTTTGGAAGTTGCCCGCGTTTGCGATGGCACCCGTGGTGCTGCTCAGCGTCACCGTGGTGTTGGCCATGGTGGGGCTCTGCAGGGCGACGTCATTGGTCCCGTCGAATCCGCCCACCAGAACGGGCTCCACCGGCTCCGGGTCGGTGGTGGCCTCGGCCGCCGGGGTGGACGCGGCGGTCTGGTTCTGGTTGGCGCTCTTGTCGCGCGCGGTCACGGTGTAGCTGTAGGTGGTGTCGGGGCTGAGGCCGTTGTCCGTGTATTCCGGGCTGTCCTGCCAGCCGCTGTCGCTGCCCCCGAGATTTCCGGAGGTTTCGGCGAAGTAGTATTCCACGCCGCTGGCGTCGGTGGCCGTGGTGGCCGTCATTGAGATCGAGTAGGAACCCGCCGCCGTGGGAACGACCGCGAAGGTCATCGGGTCGGGGCTGGGTTTGGCCGTGTCCGGCGCGTCGGTGGTAGCGGACTCCGGGTCCGAGGCTGCCGTTTCGTAAAGACCGACGGCATCACGCGCTTTCACCGTGTAGGTGTAGGTCGTATTCGGGCTCAGGCCTTCATCCGTGTAGGTCGGGCTGCTTTGCCAGCCGCTGTCATTGCCTGCACCGGAGGTGCAGGTAAAAAAGTATTCCACGCCGCTGGTATCGCTCGCGGTGGTGGCCGTCATGGTGATGCTGCTGTCACTCACGGCTGCCGGCACGCTGGCCCAGGTCATCGGGTCGGGGGTCGGTGGGTCGGTGTCGGCGGCGATCGTGCCGACCGTGAAGCTGTGCAAAGCAGCGCCACCATTACCGGAGCCGAATGCGATCGTGATTTGCGTTCCCGCAGCGATGTTGGAAAGGCCGGAACCGCTGAAATCATAGGCTGTCGGAGTGCCTGGTATGCCGTTGGTTGTAATCGTGCCGCCACTGAAGGTCCAATTGGCACCATTTGTCACCGTATCGCTGGTCCATGCGCTCGAGGAGATCGTTATGGTATCTCCCGTGCCATTCTCGTCTGCAAAGGTGAAGCCTTTGAAACTGAGGGTTGTATCAAAGCTGAAAATCCACGTCTGAGGGTTGCCATTGTTGATTCCGAATTTGTCGTTAAAGACGCCTACCGAAGTGCCATCCATTCCAAGTGCGCTTTCAGCATTATCTTGAAGGACTGACACGGTGGTGAGGTTAAGCGTGCCCCCGCCATCGGCGGCGCTCAGGGTCAAAGGTGTCGTTGTCCCCGCGCCGTTTCCCGCAAGCGCAGCCGCGTTGCCGGAGGTGTTGGTTACGAAGGTCGTATCCGCGTGGCTTGCGACAGTGAGCGCAAGCGAGGCGAGGGTGGAGAAGACCAGGATTTTTGGGTTGCGTTTCATGGCAGGTGGGTTGTTTGGATCGGGGTCAGATTGCTTCGGCATCGGTGGCTTGTGGATTTGAGACAATTCGTTTCGCAGATTCAGAAAACCGCCGAGGTCCTATTCTTGAGTGACCGCCAGCCGGAGGAAAAGTGCCTCCAGTTCCGGGGTGGTTGTGATGGTGATGGTTCGGGTTCCATCGGTGGTTTCCATGAGAGAGGTGGCCTTCGTGCCGTTGCTCGGGCCTGAAACCCCGTCGGGCGGGAACCAGTCGGAGAGGTCGGGCGACCACTCGTAGCCGGCGGACAAATTGGCCGGGGGATTCGGGTTTTGCGGATGTTGGATGCGCGTTTCGTTGGCGCCGGTCATCAGGATGGTCAGACCTGCATTGGCCACACCGGGGTGAGTGCCGAACCAGGCCTCCAGACCATTGGCAAGTGCATCGCCGTCAGGGTCGGCGCCGAAGGCGCGGTCTTCCACCGGCAATCCGAAGTCGGGGTTCGCCATCCAGATGGAAAAGAGGTTCAGTTCTGCTGCCGGGACTCCCCGGGCTGCAAGATCATCCAACTGAGCCAGGCTGAGGGCCTCATTGTAGACGGCCACATCATCGACCTGCCCGACGAAGGGTCGGTTGTTGGCACCGACCTGATCCCGGCCGATCTGGATGCTTCCACCCGCCAGCAGATTGACGATATGGTCGGTGCCGCTCGGAACGTCATACAGCTTGCCGTCCACATAAAGGTCGACGTCCCGGAAGCTGTCGCCTGTCGAGCTGTCGAAGACGGCCGCCACCGCATGGGTGTTGCCGTCACTCAAATCAAAGTCCGTGGACGACAACTCGAAGAAGGCGCCGGCAGTCATTTCGATGCGGTAGCCACCATTGCCCATGACAAACAGGCGCAGGTCCCTGCCGCCTTGGTTGGGGCTCGGGGAGTAGTTGAAGAAGGTTCCCAAGGTGTCGGCGGTGTGTCGGATAAAGGCAAACACGGTGAACGATCCGGTGCCCCCCAGTCCGCCATTGGTGTTGGCATCGAAATACGAACCCGAGCTTGGCAGATTGAGCGAATTCGACCCCGTCGGGGCGATGGCCGCGCCATTCGTCGCCGCCGAGCCGACAAGCGTGCCGACCGCGCTGCTGACGGAATCGGTCACATCGGAAGGGTCCACACCCTCGAAATCCCAATAAGCGGTCAAATTTCCCGGGCTTGGTCCGCTGACCTCGACCACCACCCGGGCGGTCGCCGCCGCGGCCCCGTCACTGACCGTGTAAGGGAAGGCATCGGTGCCGATGAAGTTCCTGGCCGGGGTGTAGACGAGGTCATTTCCGGAAATGACGACGCTGCCACCAATCGGCTCGCCCACCGAGCTGATGGATAGCGGCGAAGGCCCACCGTCCGGGTCGCTGTCGTTGGCCAGCACCGGAATCGTGACCGGATCGCCCGGACCCGAAAGACTTCCGCTGGTCGCGGCCTCGTCGTCGACGGCGCTGGGCGGTTGTTGCGGAGCCACGTCCACTGTCACGGTCGCGCTGTCGCTGCCATCACCGTCGGTGATGGTGTAGCTGAAAGCGGCGGTGCCTTCGAAACCCGCGGGTGGCGTGTAGCGGATCTTTCCGGTTTCGATGCCTGCCGTGCCGAAGTCGGGGGTGGCCACGCTCTGGATGGAAATGGGTGAAGGCAGGCCGTCATCCAAGTCATTGGCCAGCACGTCGATGAGTATGGATTGACCGATGATCGTAGTGGAAAGATCTGCGACTGCCGTCAGCGGCTGCGGGGTGGACGCAAAGAGCGCGGAGTCCGGCACCGGCTGTTGCGTCAAACCAGGCCCGGACCACTGGAGCGAAAGGTTGCGCCCCCCCGTGGCGTGCCGGTAGTAGAGGCGATAGGGATGCAGTCCGGCTTCGAGGTTCACGGCGACCGATGTGGCGCTGGGGCTGTGGTCGTAATCGTTGGCAATGAGGTGGCCATCGTGCAGGAAGAAGTCGACCCCGGTATCCGAGTCCAGGCGGAAGGTGTAGCTGCCTGACGTCGGGATCTCGATGTATCCGCTGTAGAGCATGCCGAAGTGTTCGTCGGCCGGGCGCACGTCGAGGCTGATGTTGGTGGTGGTGCCGGTGGCCGTCGGCGTCAGGTCCCGGAACTCGGGCACCCATTGCCAGGTGGCTCCGGGATCCGTGTAGCTCTTCCAGTCGACACCGGAGGTCAGGGTGTAGGCAAACGATAGCGCAGGCAGCGCAAGACCATCGTATGGCCGACTGACACCGCCGCCCGGACGACGCGCGGTGAGGGCGAGGGTCTGCATCTCGGCGGCGAGCTCGGGGAGGCTGCCCGCCAGGTCCGTGGCCTGCCCGGGATCGGTGGTGACGTCGTAGATCTTGAAGGGCTCGCTGCCCGTGCTGATGCCCGTGCGGACGCCCATGTGATTGCCCATGCGCAGAGCCTGCATTTCACCCTTGGTCTCTCCCCGGTGATTGGGGAACTCGGTCCAGTCCGGGGTGCTTCCGCTGTTTTGAAATTCAAAGTAGAGGTATCCCTTGTCACGTTGGGTGCCGCTACCTGTCAGCGCGGGCAGCAGGGACACCCCGTCGCACCAGGCCGGAGCCGGCACGCCGGCCATCTCGCAGAAGCTCGGCATCCAGTCCCAAAGTGCACTGGGATAATCAATCTCGTGAATATTGGCTTCGTTGCCGGTGGCTCCGGCAATGTTGCCCGGCCAGCGAACGATGGTGGGCACGCGGATTCCCGCCTCCCACATGTCGCGCTTGATGCCCTCCATGTTGGCGAAGGACTCGAAGGTGCGCGGGTTGTTGCCCTCGTTGTGCGGCCCGTTGTCGGAGCTGAAGATGCAGATCGTGTTGTTGTCGATGCCCAGGTCCTTGAGGGTCTGGAGGATGTCGGCGACCGAATTGTCGATGCGCCGGATCATGCCCACGTGCTGCTTTTCTGATGCCGCCCATGCGGAGGGAATGTCGGGGTGGGTGTAGCCGTCGATGGTGCCGGTCCCGTCGGCCGTCGAGGCGTAGCGGACGTTTCCCGATCCGTCGGTGGCGGTGGTCCATTGGATGCCCCCGGTCAGTGGGTCACCGTCATTGTCGATGGGCGGATAAGCCACCGCGGGCCGCTGCATGTTGAAGTGCGGGGCATCGTAGGCGATGTAGAGAAAGAACGGCTGGTCATCGCCATCAGTGGCCTCGTTGATGATCTCCTGCTTGGCACAAGCGGTCCAGGCGTCGGTGGTGTAGAGGTCAACCGAGGCATTGGTGATCTGCTGGTAATCGTCGTAGATGTGGGCGCTTTTGTTGGTCGTCCCGTTGCGCGGGTAGTGCTCATGGCCGTCGGAGTGAAAGAGGTAGCCGAAGAAGCGGTCGAAGCCCCGGTCCAGGGGGTGGGCGGCCAGATTCTGCGAACCGGTCCCGGTCAGATTGGTGGATCCCTCCCCACCGGACAAACCGTCCTTACCGATATGAATGGTGCGGTATCCGGCTGCCTTGAGAACGGATGCGACGTTGTGGCTATCGGGGAGCGCCTTGTCGAATTGGCTGTTGCGGACCTCGCAGTGGCCCTGGTGGCGGCCGGTCAACAGTGAGGCGCGCGACGGTGCACAGACCGAGGCGGCGACATAGTGATGCGTCAGCTTCGCCCCCTCGGCGGCCATCCGGTCGAGCGCCGGAGTGTCGAACTTCTTCGTGGCCGAGCGCTGGTCTTGCCAGAAGCAACCGAGATCACCGTAGCCGAGGTCGTCGGTGAAGAAGATGATGATGTTTGGCCGACCCTGGGCCGACAGAGTCGACAGTGCCAGCAGGCAAAGGAAGAGCGAGATTCGAGGCATGGATGGAAATGAAGTCAGGAAACAGGAAAGCCCGCTGAATGTCGCCCGGACGGTCGGACCACCGCCACTGCTGCCGGTGGGGACCAACTCACTGCTCGCCGCTGAAACACCCGCAGTCTGCGGATGCTGCGAAAAGCTGACTTGAAAGGTAGCTTCGAGGTGTTTCGACTCCTTGAGGCGCGTTGGTTTCAGGGATCGCAACATGTCTACGGTGTGGGAGCGATGGTGGTGCGCACACGAAGGAACTGGGAGTCCGCCGCTCCACAGGGGGTCGTGGAACGATAGGTCACCTTCTCGAAGAAGGCCCCGATCTCGCTCGGGCCGGTGAGGACTTCCACACCCGCAGCCGGGGAGAACGCGCCGGTATCGAGGCTGCCGGCGTTGCTGGTCTCGCCGGTCCGGGTTGCCTGGGGATCGACCTTGATGCGGTCGAAGACCAGAGCCGGGTAGTCGAGTGCGCTGTCCTCGACGCTGGTAAAATGATGAAGCGGAACACTGGATGAATCATCGGGCAGGGTGCCCCCGGCGTATTCCTCGCCGTTCGTGGCTCCGTCGCCGTCGGGATCGGCATCGACGAGGGCATCGGGGCCAGCCAGAGTCGGGAAGCCCTCGAGGTAGGCATCGAAACCGCCGTCGGTCACCTTCGAGTAGAAGGTGCCGATGACGCGTGTCGCGTTGGGCCCCGGGTTTCCGTCAAGGTCCCGCATGTTGCAGACCATGATGAAGCGCTTCAGTTCGGGGACGTAAAGAATGTCGGCGTCCTGGACCCGATAGTTGTCCCAGTCGTCGGTTTCGCCCTCGCGGGGTTCGAAGGCGATGCCGAGGTAGGTGAATGGTTGATTGATGTCAGTCGATGACCAGGCGATCACCCGATAGGGATTGGTCTGCGTTTCCAAATCGCAGAAGAGATAGTAGATGCCGTCGACCTTGATGATGGTGGCGTCGCCCACGCCATTGGCATTGCCCCCATCGGGATTGGGATCGACAGCCTTGGCATCGACCAGGGTCCAGTTTCCGAGGCCGGTGGTGGAAGTGTAGTGGGACAGGCTGGTGCCATCCGGTCCATAGGGAAAGTTGCCATACTCCCCGAAGATGTGGAAGACGCCGTCTTCATGGAAGACGCCGATGTCGTCGCAGGTGCCCGAGGGGAAGGTGCCGGCCTGGGTCCAGTTGCCGCTCGAGTTGACCAGGTCGCCGGTGTAGGTGAGGACCTTGCCGGCCTCGAAGAGGTAGTAGGTGTCGCCCACTTTGACGCCGTCGTCGTATTCATACTGTCCGTTGATCTGGTAGTTGCCCTCGATCAGGGTCCAGTCGGCGCTGTTCCATGAGAAGGTGTTGGTGCCCCAGAGGAAGGCGTTGGAGGGCTCATGGCTGACGATCAGGTAGTATTTGTAGGTGGATCCGGTCGGTTCGTGGAAGATGACCGCATCGTGGTTGTTGCCGTCCGTGGTGGAGAAGACCGGCTGGTCGACTGGCCGGTACCACTGCGTCCAGAGCGAAACTTGAGAGGGAGAGCTGTTATCCACCGACTCCGTCACCGTGACTTCGAGATTGCGGGTGGCCTCGTTGCCGTCCTTGCTGGCCGTCAGGGTGTAGGTGGTCGTCGCGTTGACCGTGACGCTCGTGCTGCCGCTTCCGTTCGTGCTCAGCGCAGCGGCATCGATACTGCCGGGTTCGATGACGAGCGTGTCGTAGTTGGAGGCGCTCCAGTTGAGCGTCACCGAAGAACCGGGTGTTGCGCTGGCGACATTGGATGTGAAGGACTGGATGGCGGGGTTGGGCGTGCCCCCTCCCCCGACCGAGCCAACCGTGAAGCTCTCCATTTCGACCGCACCGTTTCCTTCCACCCATGCGATCGTGATTTCAGTGCCCGCAGCGACATTGGACAGGCCGGAACCGGTAAAATCATAGACAGTGGAGGCCGCCGGAACAATGCCTGTCGTGATCGTGCCGACGCCACCTGCCTGCGTGAATACCCAGTTGCTGCCGTCGGTCACCGTATCACCACCCCATGCAGTCGATGAAATCGACATTTTATCTTTAATTTGATTACTGTCAAAGAGTTGAAACCCATCGAAGCTGAGGGTTTGATCGAAGGTGAAGGTCCAAATCTGGTTGGTCCCCCATTTGTCGTTGTTGGCACCCATTGAGTTTCCATCCATGCCCAGGGTTGGAGTGCCCGCATTCACCGTTACTAAATTCGTGGTCAAATTGAGGGTGCCGCCGCCATCATCGCTACTCAGGGTGAGGGCGGTGACATCTGTGGCACCAACCCCTTCCAATGCCGCCGCATCCGCCTCATTGGGGGCAAGAATCTTGGAGGCGGTGTTGTTGGTCAAAAAGGTCGTGTCGCCGTGGCTGGCAGCGGTCATTGCAAGCGAGGCAATGATGAAGTGGAGTGAGTTTCTCATTCGATGATTGAGGGTTTTATTCGATGGAAGCGGGGTCAAAAAAAGCCGCCGCATAAACCATGCAGCGGCTTCCTTGAAATGCAGATTTGCGCTGACCTTAACGCCGACGGCGGGCGAGGAGCGACAGACCTGCCAGACTGATCAGCGCCAGCGAACCGGGTTCGGGGATCACGCTGACCGTGAAGCTCTCGAGGCCGGTGCCGCCGTTGCCGCCCGCAAAAGCAATGGTAATCGAGGTGCCGGAAGTGATGTTTGCGAGGCCGGCACCCGTGAAATCATAGACTGTCGACGAGTAAGGCACATCGCCGGTCGTAATCGTGCCGGTAACGCTGTCGAAGGTCCAATTGCTGCCGTCCGTCACGCCGGTAAGGCCTTCCCATGCACTGGATGAAATGGACATGGAATCTCGATTAGTATTTGTGACCTCGTCGATGAATTGCACGCCATCAAAGCTGAGGGTTTGATCGAAGGAAAAAATCCAAGTCTGAAAGTTTCCATTATTTATTCCAAACCTGTCTCCAGCGACTCCTAGAGAGTTACCGTCCATTCCGAGACTGTTCTCCTTGGCATCTTGAAGGACTGACAAGGTGGTGACGTTGAGCGTGCCGCCGCCGTCACCAGCGCTCAGGGTCAGCGGTGTCACGGTGGTCGCGACGGCTCCATCAAGGTCAGCGGCGTTGCCGTTGTCGTTGGTGACGAAGACCGTGGCAGCGTGGCTGGAGGCGGCAAGCGCGAGCGAGGCAATGGCGGAGCGCAGGAGAAATTGGGAGGTGGTAGTCATGATAGGGAAGTGTTGGATGTTGATTTTCGAAGGTGGAACTGATCAGTGGCAGAATTCGTTCGGGGCAACGGCGGATGAAGGATGGGACAGATGGGTTATGTGATGAGAAGCGCGTGAACTCTGCTTCAGGGGGTGGACTCGGCACCCTCGAGGCGTCCGAAGAGCTTGCCTCCGGCAGACTGGGTGGCGTCGCTGATGGTGGCCTCGATGGCGATCAGGGGGTCGCCACTGGTATTCGTGCCACCGTCCGTCGCCACGAAGCTGACGCTTCCGGTGCCGTTGGCCTCGACAATCGGATTGGGAGCACCCACTGCGCCGGGCACCGGGACACCGAGCCAGGATCCGGCCAGGTCACCGTCCCACCCCAGGGTGAGTACGGCCGTCCCGCGGGCTGCGGCGGCCAGGCAGTCGAAGCTCATGACGAGATCTCCGCCATTTTCATCGCTGCTCGGCAGCAGGCCGGTCGCATTGACGTTGGGATTGTCCGCGCCAAGCAGGAAGGCAAGGCCATCGATCACTCCGTCGCCATTGGCGTCGCCTTCGAAGGTGACGCCGCTGGCTCCATCCCGCGCCGCCCATGTATTGAAGGCAGGGGATCCTCCGGCCACGGAACCGGAGAGGGCGAAGTTGTCCAGGCGGAAGCCCGTATTGCCGGCGGGGTCTTCCGGAGGCCCCGGGGTCCAGGTGAAGGTGGCGGTCTCACCACCCGCGAGCGTCGTATCCGCGAGGAAACCCGCGAGCGGGATATCGAACCCATTGCCAGCACCATTGGGGATGGCCATAATGATGCTGGCTGGCGCACCCAAGTTGCCCGAAGCATAGGCGATGGTGCAGTAATTCGGCCCCTGATTATTTATATCCTTCTTCGTTTTGAAGTGAAGGCCCTCCAGGGAAAGTTCGTCGGCCCCGTTGTTGGTCACCGTCAGCACCAGGGTCCAGCTGGTCCCGGTTCCTTCCTGGATGACGGCTGCACGGCCGGGATCCTGGGTGTTCGAAATGGAAGGTGCCTCGACATCGAGCGCGGAGTTGCCCCAGAGAATGCCATCCATCTGCGCGTTGCCGTCTGTCGGCACACCGGGCACTTCGGAGCTGGTGAGCGTCACGTCGACGTTGCTGATCGTTGCGCTCTGAATCGCGGTTGCGGAGGTCCCGCCAAAGCCGCCGATGAGGAGCGTCCCGATGCCCGTTGAAGGGTGGGTGGTCGCCGAGGCGGGTGATGATGCCGTCGTGGGGTTCTGGGCGAGGCTCTTGTCCCGCGCGATGACGGTGTAGGTGTATTCAGTGTTTGGATCCAGGCCGGTGTCGAGGTAGGTCGGGCTGTCCTGCCAGCCGCTGTCGCTGCCGCCGGGATTGCCGGAAGTCTCGTCGAAGAAGTACTCCACGCCATAGGGGTCGGTGGCGGTGGTCGCCGTCATGGTGATGCTCGTGGGGGTGATGGCGATCGGGGCGGTGGAGAATGTCATCGTACTGGGTGATGGAGGCGTCACATCCGCAGGATCGGTGGTGGCGGCCTCCTCGCCGGACGGATCGGTCGTGTTGCCCAGGGAGTCTCTTGCCGCCACGGTGTAGCTGTATTCAGTGCCTGGATTCAGGCCGGTATCGGTGTATTCCGGGCTGTCCTGCCAGGCACTGGTGAATTCCACACTGCCTCCCAACCCAAGCCTGCGGACGAACTGGTATTGCACCCCGCTCGGGTCGCTGGCGGTGGTGGCCGTCATGGTGATGATGCTTTCGGAGGTCGCCGTCGGCACACTCGCCCAAGTCATCGGATTCGGGGTCGGCGGGGCGGCAGGATCAGTGGTGGCGGCCACGGCCCCCGAGGCCCCGGTTTCGTGAAGACCGAGGGCATCGCGCGCTTTCACCGTGTAGGTGTAGGTGGTGTTGGGGCTGAGTCCGGTATCGATGTAGGTCGGGCTGGTCTGCCACCCGCTGTCATTGCCGGCGCCGGAGGTTTCGGTGAAGTAGTACTGGACGCCGCTCGGGTCGATGGCGGTGGTGGCCGTCATCGTGATGCTGGTTTCGCCGATGGCTGCCGGTTCGCTTTCCCAGGTCATCGGGTCGGGGGTCGGCGGGTCGGGATCGAGTACGACCGTGCCGACGGTGAAGCTATGCAGCTGGACACCCCCTCCGCCGGAAAGGTGGGCAATGGTGATCGTCGTGTTGGCGGGTACGCTCGACAGGCCGGAGGCGTCGAAGTCGAAAATAGTCGGCGACCCCGGAATCACCGCCGTGGTGATCGTGCCAACCGTGCCATCGGTCGTGAACGTCCAATTGCCGCCATCGACCACGGTGTCACTCCCCCACGCCGTTGATGAAATGGTCAGTCTGTCCTGAACGGTGTTCGCATCAGAGAGTGAGATGTCCTTGAGGCTGCGAGCCTGGTCAAAGGAGAAGGTCCAGACCTGGTCGACGCCCCACTTGTCATTGTTGACGCCAAGGGAATCTCCATCCATGCCGAGGGTGGTGGCTCCATTCTGGTCGACGACACTGACGGTGGTGAGATTAAGCGCACTCCCTCCATCGTCAGCGCTCAGGGTCAGGGCCGTGACGTCACTGGCGCCGATCCCTGCGAGAGGCGCACCATCGCCCTCGTCCGGGGCCAGGGTCTTGGGCGAGGTATTGTTGGTCAGAAATGTCGTGTCGCCATGGCTGGCGGCAGTGAGCACCAGCGAGATGATGGCGGGAGGAAGGAAACCTTTCGAGATTGCTGTCATCATGCGAGAGGGAAGGGCCGCGAGAAGTGGGAGTTTGAAGTGATGATTCATGCCTCCTTTTGTGATCCTTGCGATGAGCGGTGGTTGAATGCTGACGGGGGATCGAGGGTCCGGGGCGGACGCACGACCTCGCCGAAATGCCCGGATTTCGGGCATCTGTAGGAAAGAACCGTCCCGACGGGAAAATCGAAACAGTTGAGGCGAAATTTTTCCAAATTTCTGCGGTTTCACCGCGCGGGCGCACGCAGGAGGGCGCTTCGTGGCGGCCGACTATTGCCGTTCCTCGAGGATCGAGAGTTGCTCCTCGGTGAAGCGCCCCGGTGTCAGTTTGACCTCCTGCTGGGAGGTGAATCCGTCATGGGGTCTCGGTGATGCGGTAGAATCTCCGGGCCGGAAGGCTGGTGGGTGTCAACTCGTGGGTGGTGGTCGTTCCCTCGGAGGGAATATTGAGGCCGGTCGGCTCGGGGTCCCATCCGATGAAGTCGTCTGAACCCTCGATGTCGTAGGTGGCTCCGGGAAGGGAGTTCCACTGCAGCGTGACCGTGGCGGCTTGTCGATCCACATTGGTGAGCCGCCCCTTCAGCGAGCGGTCGATGGCACTTCCGATGGTGGACATGCCGCTGCCGGGCGCGAGGGGAGTCAGGTAGTCGCTGTCAAGGTCGTAGGGAGTTCCGGGAGAACCGCGCAGGTCCTCCCCGACGTAGAACCAGGTGGTGCCGTCGATCTCGACCCCCTCGCCGCGCCGGAACGCCTTGAGTAGTGGGTCGGCCCTGGCGACATCGTAGGCCAATGTGGATGAGCCGAAGGCATGCAGGAGGGACAATTCGGCGGCGCCCAGGCCGCGGCCCCAGAGGACCAGATCATCGAGTTCCCCGACGAAGGGTGCGTTGGTGTTGAGGGGATGACGCCCGATGAACATCTGCCCTCTCGACGAGGTCGTCTTTGTCAGGATGGTCTCACCCGGATCTGTGGTGTCGGCTGCATACTGGACACCGTCCACGTAGAACAGGACTTCGCCAAGGGTCGATTGGTCCCAGGCGGGGACGACGATGGCGCAGTGGTGCCACAATCCGTCATTGATCACCGGTCCCCCAAGCGCGGCGGCGGTGTAGGCGCCGATGTCGAGTTGCAGGCGACCGTCCGCGCTGATCTGTGCGTTGAACTCCCCGAAAGGTCTCTCGTCGTCTCCGTATCCGGCGATGTTCATGAAGCCGGGCCGGGACGTTCTGAGCCAGAAGGCGAGGGTGCGCGGCTTGGCGAGCGGAGTGGGGCATTCCCCCGCATTGATCTGGTCGGGGTTGCCCGCGACCCCTGCGAAGCTGAGGGCGTTGCCGAATTTGCCGGGGCCGAAATCGGGTGAGGCGAGCCATGCGGAGTCGAGGTCGCCGAGCCACTTCTTCTGGCCGTCGGCATTGAGGTCGGGAAGCGTGCCCTCGTTCGGCATCTGTCGGGTCCCGGCTGGATGATCGAAAGAATAGTGGAGGAGATAATCGTCGTGCTCGATATTGGCGAGAAACCCGGTGCTGTCCGAGACGACTTTTTCGGGGCCGGACTTGTCGATCGTGATTCGGCCGGAGGCCTTGAAGGGTTCCCGGATTTCAGCGAAGCCTGCTTTGCCGTTGCCGTCCTCCGGTTGCCAGTAGGGGACGGAGGTGTCGCGATACTGGCGACCGGTTTTGATCGTGCAGTCCAGTTGATCGGGGAAGACCCGGACGAGAAGGTAGTTGAGGACGCGTGATCCGGGCGGAGAGCCGTGGACGATTTGTTGGACGCCCTCGTGTGCGAGAGAAGCCGCGATGTCGTGGACTTCACCGGAGAAGTGCAGATCGACCCCGTAGTCCGCCATGGCTTGGAACAGCGGGCTGGACTCGCCATCGATGTAGGTCATGCCTGAGGAAGCGGTGGTCAGCACCGGCTGCAGGATCGGGGTGTGGCACTGGGTGATGATGTGGCGGATGGTCGGATCCGCTTCCGCCTCGGCGAGAAGGTTCTGGACCCAGGCGAGTTGAGTGGCTTCCAGCTCCGCTTTGACCGTGCCGCCATAGGGGTAGAGGAAGGTGCCCGGCCCGACGTGCTGCCAGACGTCCAGCGAAATGATCAGGGTGTCCTTGTGGCGCAGGGCGAAGGCGGTCTGCTCGTGCGGCGAGCCCACCGGCCGGTCCGGGTAGATGAGCGGAGCCGGCGTGTCGGCAAAGTCGGGGCTGGTGCGGTCGGGCCGTCCGCCCGGCGTGTAAGTGGACCACTGGCCGGCCGGAAAGCGGGTGAACCAGCGCGAGAACTCGCTGCGCATGGTCGGGATCAGCTTGGTGTTGGCACCGTTGATTCCCCAGTCGTTGTCACCGAGTTCATGGTCGCCCACGCAGGCGATGACCCGGAGGTCGTTGGCGCCGAACCAGGCGTTCTGATAGTGGCCGTAGAAGTAGTAGGAGCCCTCGATGAAGGCGAGCTCCCGGTTTGCATCGCTGTTGACCGGGCCGATGATCTGCCGCCCGGCGGCGTCCTTGAACCACTCGCCCTCGACGAGGTCGCCGGCCACAAGGAAGAGGTCCGGTGACTCGGAAGTCATCGACTGGAAGAGGCCGAGAAAACTGTCCTCGATCTCGGCCGTGCTGCCATTTTGACCGCCATCCCAACCGGAGGCGGCGGGCACCCCCGTGAGCGCACCGGACATGTCGGCGATGTCAGCATTGGTGAAGTCGGGCATCGACACAAAGGTCCACGCCTCTTCGTCGGGGAAGAGTGGATGGCCGACCAGTTCAACGCGATCGAGAAGCAGGGTCTCATCCTCCTCATCCGCGCTGAAGTCGGCGAAGAATCCGAGATTGGTAATCGGGCCGCTGAGATCACCGGCAGGCGGTGGACCAAGAACCGCCGAGTTGTCGGAAAGCGTGACAGAGCGCCAGTCAGCGGCGGCGGTCGAGAGGGTCAGGCTCTTGTTCTCAAAGGGAGAATTGTCCGCGGAGGTTCCGAAGGAGGTTGCCGATGCGAACCACTGCCCCCTCACCTCGATCATGGGGCGGACCTCGACGTTGGCGCCGTTGGCTCCACCGGCCTGCTCCCAGCGGAGTTCAAGTCCGGTATATCGCGCCGGGTCGTGGTCGATCCAATCCTCCTCGGTGGAAATGATCGCCTTGGTGTCCCCATTGGACTGGCTGGCGAAGATCTCCGCGTGGTCGTCACCGAAGATGCCGGCAATCTGCGCGGTGGAGGGCAAGCCGCCGATGGCGGCACGGTAGGTAAGTGTGTGAATTCCGACGCCGCCGGCACCGGAATCTGTTCCGTTGCAGCGGATGTTGAGTGTGCTGAGGACCGGGGGAGTGGCGAAGCTGAGAGTGGCGAGTTGCGCGAAGCTGGTGGCGGTCAGGGTCAGGGTCTCGCCGGCGAAAACAGCGGTTCCGTTGCTGAGTGTGGCCCCCGGATCCGAGGGGAAGCCGGAGAGCAGAATGGGCGAATCGTTGCCGCCAAATCCCGAGAAAGTGATCTCATCCACCACCATGCTGTCGACAGGGGTGATGTCGCAGTTCTCTCCCTGGCTAAGGGTGGTGGACTTAAACGAGCCAACGATCCCGATCGAGGTGTAGGTGGCCTCCTCGCCAATGAAGAGGTTGCCCGAGGCACTGCTGAAGCTGAGTCCTCCTGAACTCGCCGTGGCGCTGCCGAGGTCACCGCTGCCGAGGTCGCCTGCAGCGACCACGGTCTGTGTGGGGGAAATGCTGCCGCCCGACCCAGTGCCCGTCGCCGAGCTTGCATCCCAGCCGCAGGCGGCAAGCGGACGGGCACTGCGGCGACCGTTTGGGAACTCCTCCCGATAGAGCGTTTGTGGCTGCGGGGTATGGGAAAGGCTGACCAGGCTTATGCCCTTGCCTTCGGCATCCGCCTCCGGCGCAGAGATGGTAAAGAGGTCGACGTTCTGCGGGTTTGCAAACGCGACGGCCGCGACCTCGACGAAGCTGGTCGCGGTGAGGGAAAGGACGCCATTGGCAAAACTCGTCGTGCCATTGCTCAGCGGAGCCCCAGGATCGCTGGTAAAACCCGAAATGAGCACCGGCGAATCGGAGGGGTCGAAGCCGCCGAGTTCCAGGGCATCAATCCGGTTCCTGCGGTCGAAGAAGAGGCTGAGGGTTTCCGTTCCGGACACGGTTGCATTATCAAAGCCTCCTTCAATCCCGAGAATGGGAGTCCCGTTCAAATCGCCTCTGAATAGCTGGCTCCCACTCTGCGCCAGGACTCGCAGGGTGGCGTTTCGAACCACTTGCGGGAGACTGCCAGTCGGCCCCAATTCGGCGGGGAGCAAGGTCTCAGCCGCAAGCGGGAGCGTTAAGCTCGCCAGCAACGAGAGGGTTTTCGCACCGTTCATCAGAGCCGGGTTCTTGAGGGGCCATGCGAGGATAGGCACTCAGAGAGCGTCCCGACCTTCGTTCGGACGGAATCTGAAGCAGCAGGTTGGAGGCCTCGCCAGGCCACCAGCGGTCCGGATCAGAATCCACGACGGCGCCGCAGCAGCGCCAGCAGACCCATCGCTCCCAAGAGGGCCGTGGAAGGCTCCGGTATCGCGGTATAGGTGAAACCGCCAAAGCCGATGCCGCCTGCGCCCGCATCGCTACTTCCGGAGGTAACGGTGAATGAGTTCAAGCTGACGGGATTCTCAAAGTTGACGGTGACCTGATGGGCAAATCCATCGATCCGCAGTGTGAGCAGATCACCCACGCCGTCGTAAACGTAACCGTTCGGCTGGGCCTCCAGACCATCGCCATCAACGGCTCCCGTATTGGTGAAGCTTGAAACCGAAATCACTCCCGGATCACCCGCAAGCCCGATGAAGGCAGGGTCGTCATTATTCCCCCAGGCGTGCAAGGTAACCTGGGTGAGATTGACCTGTTGATTGAATGTGACGGTCACGAGTTCATTGTTGGAAAGCTCTGAAGCTTTCCAGCCGCTATGACCATTGTTACCGATCTGAACCATCTCGGTGCCGGATCCAATGTCACTTACAAAAATATTCGATGCGCTGCCATTGTTGGTCGAACTGATGGTGAAATCAGCATAGGTGAGCGTCGACGTGCCCAGATCCAGATCAGTGGCTCCGGTAATGCTGGCTCCGGAAACTTCGGCGGAGGCATTGATGGTGGCTTGATTCAGGACAACCGTGGTCGCGGAAGTGGTGAGAATCGAAGCGAGAAAGAGAGCAACGGAGACGATGGATTTCTTGGATTCCATGATTGGGAATGAGGTCGTGATTTGCAGGTGGTTCAGGTAGTTCCAGCGAAGAGAGTGCAAAAGTGCTTTCTTGTGCGCAATCTGAATGGTGACTGAATGCCAGCTATGCTCGCATTTCCTTGGTGGACACACGAAACTGACAGAACGCCCGGATTTCGGGCATTCGCAGGGAAGAACCGTCCCGACGGGAAAATCGAAACACTCGGGGCGAAATTTTCCCAAAGTTTCTGCGGTTTCGCCGCGCGGGGGCACGCAGGAGGGCGCTTCGTGGCGGCCGACTACTCCCGTTCCTCCCGCTCCTCGAGGATCGAGAGTTCCTCTTCGGTGAAGCGCCCCGGTGTCAGTTTGACCTCCTGCAGGGAGGGCATCCGGGTCAGCGGCTGGAGGTCTCGGACGTCGGTGTCACGGAGATCGAGGAACACCGGTTGCAGGCCGTTGAGTTCCTCGAGGTCGGTCACGCCGGTCCCCTCCAACACGAGCCTGACGGGCTTGAGGAAGCGCAGCAGACTGAGGTCGGAACAGCCGTGCCTTGCCCGCAGGGAAAGCACACGGACCTTGGCGCCGCGCACCACGAGGGACCGGTCCCGGGAGTCGAAGGTGAGTTCCACCTCGGAGGCATCCGAATTCACCACGGCGAGCACCTCGCGGAGGATCGCCACCCGCTCCTCATCCGGCCTGGGGAACTGCTGGTCATAGATCAGCATCCGTTCCATCAGGGGGTTGCGGCTCGGATCCTTCAAGCCGGCGAGGGTCCTCAGCAGTTCGGCGAAGGCTGGGGCTGGAAGGCACCCGGATTCGGTCTGAGCCGGAGCATGCTCGTGCGCCAGGGCGACCAGGTCCTCGACGTTGTCGAGGTTTCCGCTCCGGACTTGGAGCGCGCCCTTGAGATCCTGGGTGAGAAACAGCAGCCAGAACTTATATTGCCAAACCGGTGACTCAGGGGGTGGGTCGAGCGCGATCACCCGGTCCAGGCGCCGATGCCCTTCGCGGACCATTTTTGGCAGGATGGCTTCATTCTCAAAAAATGGCTTCCCTGTCAGGCGGCTCACCGACTCGGCAGCCAGGCGCCCCTGCTCTTCGAGTCGGCGGTCGGATTCCTCGGTGGCGGCGAGATAGTTCTGCAGGGCGGTTTCCGCCTCGACTTTCTGGGCGCGGTAGAGGTCCTGGGCCTGCTCGGCAAGCTGCCGCGCCACCACGGCCTCCTCGCGGCTTCGTTCGAGCCTTTCGATGAACACGGTGGTCCCCGCCACGAACAGCAGCACGAACCCCGCCACCAGCAGGCAGGGCGTGCGGTGGCGGCGGTAAAACAACTGCACTTCCCGAACAAACCCCGCATGCTCGACCGAGGTGCTGTAGCCGGCGAGGTAGCGCGACAGGTCCCGCTGGAGCCCGGCCACGGAGGAATACCGCTTGACCGGATTCTTCCTCGTGGCCTTGGCCACGATGGCCCCCAGCACCTCGTCGCCGCTCTCCGGTGCAAGCTCCGGGCCATCCGGCGCCTGCAGGGTGAGCAGCTCCTGCAGCATGCAGCCAAGCGAGAAGACATCCATCTCAACCGACTTCGGCCTGCCGGCCTCCGACAGCTCCGGTGCCATGTAGCCGGGCGTGCCGCGAGAGTGCCGCAGAAGCGGCCCGTAGAGGTCGGGGTCGAGGAGAACTTCGGTCTGTTCCAATTCGCCCTCGGGAGGCCGAAGCACCACGCCCATGCCCCAGTCGCAAACCTGCACCTCCCCGAACTCGCCGATCTGGATATTCTCCGGCTTGAGATCGAGGTGGAGAACCCGGCGCGAGTGGGCGTAGGCGACCGCCTCGCAGACACGGAGCAGGATCGAGAGCCGCTGCCTCAAGGGAAACTCCCGGCCCTCCTTTGCCTCCCGCAGCATTTCCCGCAGCGAGCGGCCCTTCTTGAGTTCCATGGTGAAGAACGGTCGCCCGTCCTCATCGACTCCCATGTCGAAGAGCTTCACGATCCCGGGGTGGTCGAGTCGTGCGGTGATGTGCGCCTCGCGCAGGAAGGCGTCAAAGTCATCCTCACCGAGGGACGGCAAAGGCTTCGCCATCGCGACCTCGCGGGTCGAGCGCAGGTCGCGGACCCGGAAGATCTCCTTGGCCCCGCCACGGCCGATCCGTTCCGCCCCTTCGTAACGGGCCGGGATGCCCTTCAGGGCATGGAACAGCGGCGCCGGGTCATCGCGGGTCTCGCAGGTGCTGGTCTGCGCCTCCGCATCGGCGTAGAGGTCAGCGGCGAAAGCGTCGATTCTTTGCAAGGACCTCTCGTAGAACGGGTCGGACTCATTCATGGCGCCCCCCCTCCAATTCCTGCTGAAGCCGTGCGATCTCCTGTCGGACCCTGGACTTCACCCTCGTCCTCAGGACGTAGACGCTTTCCTTGCGCAGGTCGAGGGTGGCGGCGATCGAGTCCACCGACTCGCCCTCGAGCGAGAGCGCGAACACCTCCATCGCCTTGCCGGAAAACACCTTCTTGAGGTTCTCGACCGCGAGGGTGACGACATGCCGCTGCCATTCCTGCTCGATGAGCTGCTCGATTTCCGGTCCTTTGGCGGCGATGCGCTCCAGGTCGCCCGACTCCAGCATGGATTCGCGCCCGACCTGGCGCTGCGCGCTGATCCAATTGATCGCGGAATTGCGGATCAAGGTCGAGAGCCAGTTCCGAAAACGGGCCCCGCCTGCGTCCCGCCGGTAGGACTTGAGCCCCTGCCAGAGTTTGAGCGACACCTGCTGCCGGACATCCTCCAGATCCATGCCCCGGAAACCCATCCGCAGGAGGATCTTGCTGATGAAGGATTCGTAGTAATCGAGCAGATCCTCCCATGTCCTGGTGTCATGGTGCGAGCGGGCCCTCTCGATGAGAGAATGCCGGGTTGGCAACATGTCGGGATTCGCTGGCATGGCAGGCCGGAGTGCGGATTCCCCAAATGTGGGGAATGGGTCGATGTCTTCACTTCAGAGTCGAGGAAATCAAGCGAATCATGCAGCGGCACGGCAATGTCTTTCCAAAAGAATCGGTGTCCCGCCGGTGGCTCGCCACCCGCGCCATGGTGGCACCACCGCGACCCGGAGGCGGAAAGACTCACGGCCCGATGCGGCACCTTGACGAGGAAGCCATTTCGACGCCGCCCCCGCACCTTCCGTCACAGCACGATCAGCAAAAGCACGCCGACCGCGAGGCCCACGAGAAGGGACAGGATCCGCAGGTGCCACTCGATCTGCTCCTGGAAGGAGGTGATCACGCCGAGCACCGGAGACGCGGACCCCACGACGGCCTTGAGGGTGAACTCGATGTCGAAGGGTGAATTCCACCCAGATTTGTTTGAAATCAGTTTTAACCCCCGATTTCTCCCCTCTCCTTGAGATTTGCAACCAACTCACAATCAGGAATATGTGAATGGTGGAGGCGAGGGGAGTCGAAGCCACTCATCATGGAAGGCTCGTTCTCGTCGCAACTGACAGACGTTCAGCGCTTAGCGACGGCGTACTGCGGCGTCACTCGAAGTGCATTTCTGCCACATATTGCCCCGCTTGTACCCCGATTCCATTTGAATTTTTTGAGGCCCGGACAGCTGCGGGCAGAGCTCCCAACCGGTCTTCAGGCGCGGACGTGAGTGTCGAAGCAGGCCTGGTGATCGAAGGGGAGTTTCTCTTCGATGAATCGAATGAGCACGTTCCCGATCTCTTTCCCCAGATCAGCGAGTGACTGCTCCATGGCGAGGAAATTCTCGTCGAGCAGCGTCCACTTTTGCTCCCATGAGGAGTCAAAGCGGCGATCCGAGAGCTGCAGAATCGGTAGGGTCCGGTGCAACATCCATGCGACTTCACACATTCGATTCATGAACATACCTATCGAGTCGTTCCGGGGCTTCGGTGCGACCGACATCGTGTCCCTCCCCAGAACAGTTGGACCATGCTCGAGGACCTGGGTGAGTAAAGCACCATGCACCTCCATATTGAAGAAGCTCTCCCAGATCCGAAGCTCATCGAGATCATCACTGGGAATTCCTGATTCTGCTCGGATCATGAGGCCGAGGACACGGCGTTCCTCGGCCATTATCTCCCTTCGCCGGCGTTGATCAGTTGGCGCTGCGGTTTGCTGGCCGTCGGGTGTCTCCCACGCTTTCAGCTTCGTGTAATTGGTCAGCCCGGAGAGCATTCCACCAAGCAGGAGGGCAGATTCCTTGAGGTGCCGCAGCCGGGTGAGCCCATCCATCGGGTACCCGTTGTGAAAGAGGATATCGACAGCCCGGACACTCCGGAAGTTCGCGAGATGCCAAAGCCACACCTCCGTGTAGGTGGCCGGTGTCGGATCTCGCCCTTGCTCTTCCCATCCCGCGGCCGCGAGCTCGATCGTGTCCATGTAGAACTCCTGAAAGGCATGTGAAAGCAGCCCAACCCCTCGAAAATTTGTCTCCACGAACTCCCCGTATCTGGCCTCGGCGTCGAGAATATGTCCCACCCGCTTGCCAATGATCCCATCAGTGGTGAATGCATCTGATAGCTTCTGCTGCAATTCCTTCCAATCCTCCGTGTTGGCGGCGCTCATGCCGGATTATGCCCCCGGTCGGCACTGCATTCAAATCGAGCGATTCATCGCTCACGCCACCTCGGCTCCCTCCGCCTCCCCATGGTCGGGGCGGATCTCGAACCAGGCCTCGCCTTCCTCCTGGGTCAGGGGGCGGCGGTAGTGCTTCCGGATCATTTCCGGGCTGTTGCCGGCCTGCTCGGCGACGAGGCCGATGTTCTGCTCCTTGGCCAGCAGGTAGCTGCAGAACGAGTGGCGCATGACGTCGCATGGCCAATCCTTGATCACGCCCTTGTCCCGCAGGTCCTTGCTCACGATCACGGCGGCCCGGGTCATCGCCACCTTGCCCTCGAGCTTGCGATACGGCAGCAGCCATTCCATCAGGTTCGCGCTCATCTTCACCCAACGGGCGATGCGGTTCTTTCCATCCACCTCGGCCCGGACCTTGATGTAGCCCTTCTCGAAATCGATGTCCTCCCAGCGAAGGGAGCGAGTCTCACCCGGGCAGGCGAGCTCGAATGGCCGCAGGCCGGCGAAGAGCCCAATCGCCACATACGGCACGCAGTCGTCCCGGACCTTGCCGAGAACCTCCTGGGCCTTCTCGACGCTGAAAATTGCCGGCTCCTTCTTCTCAAGCCGGTGGGGTGCGATCTTGGCGGGGACGACTTCCCCTTCCGGTAGGTAGCCCCAGACCTGGGCCTTCCGGAAAAAGGTCACCAGCTCGGCCCGGACCTTGTTGGCGTAGTTCTTCGTGCCCGGTAGCTGACGGAACCACTTCTCGAAGTCCTTCGTGGTCACCAGCCCGATGAGTTCGCCACCGAACCGATCGGTGAACTTCTTCACCTTGGAGCGGATACCGCTTCGGGCCTTCTGCGGCTTGTCGGCGATGAGCTCCATGTATTCCTCGAACACCTCGGAGACCATCCTCTCCTTGAAATTCTCAGGTGCGTGCATCTTCCAAAATCGTGCCGCTTCGATCCAGTTGGCCTGGCCGAGGTGCTTCTTCGCAGCTTCCAGCTCGGACAGCAGGGCGTGAACGTCACCGTCGGCAAGGTCCTGCAGCCGGCGCAGTGCCTGGTAGCTGCGGCCCGAGACCACCTGCTTCTTCGCGCTACCGTGATCCGCCAGCCTCGCGGCCACTTTCTCTGCCAGGTCGATGGCGTCTGCCTCCTTGGTCCGGGTCTTGGCGATGGTGCGACCACCTTCGTTCCAGGCGACTTGAAAGCGGAACTTCCCAGCCATGAAGTTCCGGTAGATTCTCACCGAGACGCTACCGTCTTTGATGATCTTGTAGGGCTTTCCCGTCTTTTGGCTCATCGCTTCTCCTTCACGACTTGGGTGGCCGTCTTACGGATGGGATTCGCCAGCGAGCTCATCCTCAGATCCGGGTAGATGCGACCCAGGGTGCGAACCGCATTCTCGATTAGGTCCACACTCAACGACTCGACCGCGGCCTTGTCCAGCACGACCACGCTCACCCCGTCCTTCAATGTAACCACCGGCTTCCCGCCTTTGGCGTCAACGGTGCAGTCCAGCAGGCCGACATCGATGTCGGCATCGACGAGTGCCTGCAAGTACTTCGACTTGGAAAGCCCAAGCTCCCTCGCACGGGCTTCGATCATCTCGATCCGTTCGGGCAGAAGACTGACACTAAATGGTTTGTAGCGGCTCACGGCGGTAAAATAGCACGAATGGGGCCTCGGCACATAAGTTTTTCTGTGTTTTCTTTTGACCTCTTCAACTTCCGGGCGTAGGGGACCTCTGTCACTGTGATTTCCATGCCTCCAAATCCCCGGAATCAGCAGAAGGCCCTCCCCGCGGTTGGGGTGGGCTGCACTGCGTGTCCGGAGCAATGGTATGGAAAGACCAGACAGGCTGCTGACTCGGCGCGAAATCGCCCGTTGGCTCCGTATCCGGCCCGAACGCATCGAGGTGCTGATCCGCGATCACGGATTGCCCGTCATCAACCTCCCCAGGGGGAAGAGACGGTCCGTGAGGTTCAGTCGCCCCAGCGTGGAGGCCTGGTTGAGATCCCGGGAGGACTACCTTCCGGAGTAATGATGATGCCCGGCAAACGGGCCAACAGTGAGATCCCCTCCACTGGGAAATGTGTGGATCCAGGGTCCGCTTCGGAAGCGCCCTTTTTGATGATCGAGATCACGACGGACCGGGGGCAGCGCCCCCCGTGTCCCGAGTGCCACTAAGGAGATTACCGAGGGCTGAAGCCCTCACACTTGGCTCGACGAGGGCGGACCTAAAGCCGCCGGGGAGAGGACTGTCCCGCCTTAGGGACACCCACCAGCAATTGGCTGATTGCCTCTCCATGGCGCACAGCGTCGTCCCGCGGGCACTAACCAACGAAACGAAATGAATACTCTACCAAGACAAACCAGAATCCCCATCTGTGACAATACTGTGAACCCCATCGTCGGATGCGACGGCTGCGAGTTGTGGCCGCACCCATCCGAAATCATCCCGGGTCTTGTTTCGGGTATCGGACAGCGCATTTCTATGCATGCCGACGAACTCCGTACCCGCGTCGAACGCGTTTTGGCATCCTACCAAACCGGAACTTCGATACTGCATGCTCGGTATCAAATCATCGACCGCCTGAACGAAGAGTTTCCCAAGATCCACTATTCTTGGTTCGAGCGGTGGATTCTTGAGCCCTTCCGCTGCTTCGCCGGCGTCAAGATTGCCGATCACGACTCCAGGTTTGTGGCTTCCAATGCCACGGGTGACAAAGAACGTTTGCCGATCTTCGAGAACGTCACCCCCATGCCCGGGCGGATGGAAAACGCCAGCCTTTGGTCGGATCTTCGCGGACAGGCTCGCGGTGGTAAGCCCTGGCTCAGCAACCTGTCCCGGACGATCCTCATCTCGTCCATGGGCGACGCGTTGAGCGAGGCAATCCCGTTCTCCTTTCTCAGTGAAGAGATCATCCACAACGTCGACAGCGAGCCCGGCTCCCGCCACAACTGGATCTGGATGACGAAGCGGCCCAGCCGCATGGCAGATTTCGCTGCTTGGCTTCGGACCGAACACGGCAAGCTCTGGCCGGGCAACCTTATGTCGATGACCTCGGTGACGAACCAAGCCACCGCCTACCTTGTCGATGAACTGCGGAATGTCCCCGGGTTCAAAGCCGTCTGTTTTGAACCACTCGTGGAAAAAGTGGTGGTCGATCTCACCGGCATCGACTGGGTGGTAGTGGGTGGCGAATCCGGCGAGTACGCACGCCCGTTCAATCTGGATTGGGTCCGCAGTTTACAAACCCAGTGCCGAATCCTGCGTATCCCCTTCTTCATTCAAGGGTTGGGGGCAAGGCAAATCGACGACGGTCGTGAGCTCCGTCTCGGCGGCGGCCGGATCGGCTACTGGGGCCGCTGGCCTGACGAAATGCGTGTCCGTGAGATGCCCTACATCTTCCGCCGCCCCGGTGAAGTCGAAACCGAGGTCGCCGTCTGAATCAACCGCCGGTAGCGGTGGGGCCCCGCTTCAACGCCGCCGGCGCTGCCCAAACTCGATACCTTCATTCGATCGATTTCTACTAATATAGGGTAACTCGTCTGCATTTTTGCATTCGTACATTCCCGTCAGCTCATCAATCCCCCCTTCAAGACCATGAACGATACAACCATCGCCAACTTTGGACCCTCCCCCTGCCGGAATGGGGTCATTCCCCTCAACCGCATGGAGTCCCAGTTGGACAACCATGAGGGATGGGAGTTCCTGCCCCAGAAACCCGTCACTTACCAGGGTGAACACCGTTCCAAGTTCGTCCTCAAGCGGATGATTGCCCCCAAGAAATACCTGACCGTCTATGGCTACAACGACGTCATCGACGGCTTCAAGGTCAGCCTCCCCAACCTGCTCTACGGTCATAACGCCCGGTTGCCCACCTCACAGGCGGAGCTCGACCGAGCCCTTGCACGCGTGGCCGAGCTGGTCTCCGAGATCTCTCCGGTCCATCTGACTTCCATCCCCCTCCAGTTCGTGTATCTCCACCTCACCCTTCAGGTCCGGTGGCCAGGCGTTTCCGCCCAACAATTCTTCACCTGCTTCCGCAACGCCCGCCACCCACGGATCCAGGCGGATGCGGTCGAATGGAAGGTTCGAGGGGACCGGTCGGGGATCCAGCTCCGAGGCACCAACCTCGAGATCGGGGCCTACGACAAGCGTCTTGAGAGAGACCACATTCCCGGCGATGTGGTCCGCTTTGAGATCAAACTCCGCAAGCATGTGCTGAAGGAGCTGCTCGGTCCGGGCGACGACGAATTCCCGACCTGGCTGCAGTTCGACCGCTGCTACGAGGCATTCCGAGGGATCATGCTCGGGTTTCCCTCCGTCCGCTCCCTGCAGGCCCGCTGCCCGCAGGGCCACTTCCGCCTTAGCCGCCTGCAGGCCTACATGGTAACCCTTCTGGCCGACCTCGCCCGACAGGGCGTTACGTTGACCGACGGTGTGGATCTGCTCAGTGGTTTCTCGAACTTCTGTAGGCAGAATTACACAAGGGGCGATACGGGGAGGAGGATGCTTGCGGCCATTGCTGCCACACAGCTCAACGACCTTGAAATCGACTTCGCGGAGATTTTTCCGCCCGAGTGGCCTCCCCAAGGCTTGGTCGCAGACCTCTACGCCGACGACCCAGCCTGAATCCCTAACCCTCCTACCAGCAGACCCACCATCCTCCCCATCAACGAGGAATAGGGTCAAGCGTAGCTGCCGGCGATAGCCGGCAGCTATCAGAGGGACCGCTCGTGACTCTCTACGGTTTGCGGAGGAGGGCTGCTGCACGGCGCAGCCGTGCAGAGACCGACTGGAGCAAACCCGTAGAGAGTCGGAGCCTGGTCCCGCTCCCTGACTCATCCGAAATTGTCAGGGCCTACCGCCCCACTGGAGCAGTGGCTGATCGGTATTTGGCAAGCCAATGCTCCAACTCCTCCCCTCGCGGTTACCGACCAACAAGCCGCCTACGCGGGCCGCGCTGCAACCCATTGATCCATTCCTGTCATTCTAATCGCTATGAACGAATGAGTCGCTCGCTGCGGTCATGCCAAAGCGTCTACTTCCTGGCCCTCCTACTCCCCGCTGTCCATCTCTCGCATCTCGGCCTTCAGTGCGTTGATAGAGACCGGACTGAACCGCGGACCATCGTCCTCCAGCAAACTCTGGATGGCCCGATCCATGAGTGCCTCGCGGTGTGTGGCACGGTTCTTCGGAAGCACAGGCAGGGCCATGCAGAGGATCAGCACGAGGTAGAATGGACCGATGAACGAGCGGAAGAATCCAGAAAGCTCACCCTTCGTCGTTCTTGCCTGAGCTGTGTTTTGCCCAAGAATATGATCAAACAAGACACCACACAACAAGCTGGCAAGGCATAGGAAGAGCGGACCAAGAAAACCGGCCAAGATGGCCACTGCGGCCCGCACGAACAACTCGCCTTCCATGAGAGAGTAGATCAGAATCACCGCAGGAATCAGGGCAATGTAATTGAGGGTGTTGGGACTCCAATCCCGTGGATGTTTCATGCTTAATACTGGAAATTCTCTACTGGCCTCCCCCATCAATACCCCCACGTCTCGTGCCGCACCGGTAGGCTGTTCAGTGTCGCCCGCCGGCTCCGCCAGTTCGGCATGAAGCGGTCCATGAGGCCGAGGAACCGATCGTTGTGGGTCGGCTCGAGGAGGTGGACCATTTCATGCACCACGAGATATTCGAGGCACTCCGGTGGCTTTTTCGCCAGCTCGCTGTTCAGCCGGACCGTTCCCCGCTCCGGGCTGCATCCGCCCCACTTCGTCTTCATGTGCTGGATGAAGAACCTCTTCACCTTCACGCCGAGCATCGGCTCCCAGCGGGCGATGAGCGGCGGCACCGCCTCCCGCAACCGGTCCCGATACCATGAAGCCAGAACCTCCTCCCGCTTCGCCTGCGTCGCCCCAGGACGCACTTGGAGGATCATCTGCCGATGGGTCAGCTCGACCTTCGGGGGCTCATCCTTTTCATCGATCGTCAGCAGATAACGCTTTCCCCACAGATAGTGGCTCTCACGCTCCACGTAGTCCCGGGGAGTCTCCCGGTCCTGACCCTTGAGCTTCTCCTGCTGCTTGCGGATCCACTGCAGCCGGGACACCACATAGACCCGCAGAGTGTCGATCTTCACGTGCTCCGGAGCGGACAGCCGGACCTTGCCGACCGGTGGCAGCACGCTCAGGTGGACGTTCTTGATGTCCTTGCGGATCACCTCCACCTCGAGTTCGCCGATCTGGAGGCGGGTGCTCATCAGTATTCCGCCTGCTGCTTGATGATCTCGAAAATCCGGTTCACCTCGTCGATGTCGTCACCGAGAAGCGGGAAGATCGCCGCCTTGATCTCGTTCTCCTTCGCCTGGTTGCCGCGGAAGTCCGCCCGCTTCACCCGCCGCACTTCGGCATCGATGTCCCGCGCTCGTTGCAGGGCCGCGTCCTTGTCGGTGGAATAGGCAGCCGGGGATTCGCTTGGGTTGCCGCCGGTCTTGTCGAGCAGGTTGTTGTAGATCGCCCGGACGGCCCTGCTCTTCTTCAGGGCCTCGGGAACGTCATCCTCGTGCCCGGCCTGCACCTTGCCCACCAGGGCGGCGATCTTCTGGAGGTATTTCTCGTAGGCCACGGCCTTCCGCTTCCGCTCGGCAATGATCTCGTCGAGCAGCTTCGACATCTTGGCGAAAAACGCCGGATCGTTCAGCTGCTCCTTGATGATCTTGCTGCGGACGTTGTTCTCGATGGTCTCGGCGATCGCGTCCTTGTTGCCCTTGAGATTCTTCAGCCTGCCGCCGATGGCCTTGGAAATGCCGCTCTTCACGATCAGGTCGAGCAGCGGCATGTCGTCAAAGGGCGAAATCTTCTTGGGGTCCCGTGCCTCGATGTAGGTGTCGATCAGGTGCCGCATGTCGGCCTCGTAGGCCTTGAGGTCGATCGACTCGCCGCTGGCGTTGCGGATCGTGTCGCGGAGCTTCACATAGTGGTCGAGCCGGTCCTTGATCCGGTTCCGGGCCGCCGCGTCGTAGCCGGCGGCGTCGAGGTCATCGGCGATGTTCGCATAGGCCCGCAGCAGACCGGCGGCACCTTTGTAGAGGGCGGTCCGTTGCGGCTCCCGGTCCTTCAGGTCCTTGGGGATCTCGGTGTTGCCGCAGAAGTAGCGAATGTGCTGCAACTCGTCCTTCGGGGCCTCCACCGGCTCACACAGCAGGGCCAACTGCTCGATCGCGTTGTCCAGCCGCTCCCTTCCCTTCTTCAGACGTTCCTTCAGCAACACCTCGGGATCGGGTCCGCCGTCCGAGTGGTCGAGTTCCTCGGAATAGACCGAGATCGCGTCCTCCACCTTCTTGAAGAGATCCTTGTAGTCGACGATGAAGCCGAAGTCCTTGTCGTCGCCGTCGAGCCGGTTGGTGCGGCAGATTGCCTGGAACAGGCCGTGATCCTGCATCGACTTGTCGATGTAGAGGTAGGTGCAGCTCGGGGCGTCGAAGCCGGTCAGCAGCTTGTCGACGACAATCAGCAGCTTCATCCGGGCGGGCTCGTCGGTGAAAAGCCGCTTGGCCTCGTCCTCATAGGTTTCGGTCTTGCTCTTGCCGGCCTTGGGGGTGACGTCCTCCAGCAGCTCGGTGTAGGTATGGTAGATCGTCTGCCGGTCGGTTTCCGAGTCGGCCCCGGTGTCCTCCCGTGTCACATCACCGGCCTTCGGGTCATAGGAGGTCACCACCGCACACTTGTCCTTCAGCGGCGTCTTGCGGAAGAGGTTGTAGTAGCAACAGGCCTCGTAAATGCTGCCGGCCACCAGCATCGCATTGCCCCGCTCGCTGCTGAGCCGGGCCTTTGTGCTGAAATCGAAGAGGATGTCGGCCACGACCTTCTCCATCCGCGAGCGTGAGCTGAGCACCTTCTGCATGGTGCCCCACTTCTTCTTCAGCTCATTCCGCTGCCACTGGTTCAGGCCCTTGGTTTTGGCCTCGAACCACGCGTCGATCTTCTCTTCGGAGCCCAGCACCTGGTCGATGTCGCGAGCCTCGTAGATCAGATCCAGGACCACCTCGTCCTCGACTGCCTCGCTGAACTTGTAGGTGTGGATGTAGCGGCCGAAGACCTCCAGCGTGGTCGCCTTGTCCTTCTTCAGCAGCGGCGTGCCCGTGAAGCCGATGAACACCGCGTTCGGCATCATCGCCTTCATCGCCTTGTGCAGCTTCCCGCTCTGGGTGCGGTGGCATTCATCGACGAAGACGAAGACCTCCCCAACCGTCTTGCTGGGCTGCGATTCGAGTTCCTTGATGAACTCGTCGAAGTCGTCAACGCCCGCCACGCCGAACTTGTGGACCAGCGAGCAGATCAGCCGCGGATTCGCCTGGCCGAGCTTCTCCCGCAAGTCGTGACCGCTGGTGGCCCTCACCTCGTCGGTCTCGGGCACCGCCCCGGCCTGCTTGAGCACCTTCTCGATCTGCTTGTCGAGCTCGTCGCGGTCGGTCACCACCACCACCCGGGCGTCGTGCCGGTTCTCCAGGATCCACTTCGCCAGCAGGACCATGACGATACTCTTCCCGCTGCCCTGGGTTTGCCAGATGATGCCGCCCTCCCGTGCCCTCACCTTCTCCTGGGCGGCCTTCACGCCGAAATACTGGTGGACCCGCGGCACCTTCTTCACCCCGCCGTCGAAGAGCACGAAATCGTGGATCAGCTCCAGCAGCCGGTCCTTGCGGCACATTTTCGAGAGGTACTTGTCGAGCTTGTAGCCTTCGTCGTCCTCCTCGTCCTCCTTCCACTTCAGGAAATACTTCTCCGGCGTGCCGGTGGTGCCGTATTGCAGCCCCTCGCTGTCGCTGCCGGCGAAAACCAACTGCACGGTGCTGAAGAACCAGTCGTTGAATTCCGGCCTCTGATTCGAGATCAGCTGGCGGATCCCATCGCCAATGCTCACCCGGCTGTTCTTCAGCTCGATCACTCCGAGGGCGAGCCCATTCACGTAGAGCACCAGGTCCGGTCGCCGTTCGTGATCCCCCTTGAGCGTGACCTCTTCGGCGATGCCGAAGTCGTTCTCGCCGCCCTCCCAGTCGATCAGGTGGACCGTCTCCGTCTCCTTGCCGGCCTCGGTCTTCACCTGCACCCCGTAGCGGAGCAGTCCATAGACCGCCTCGTTGTTGTCGTAGAGCTTCCGGCTCTTGTTGCCCGCCTCCCTCTGCAACTTCTCCAGCGCCCCATTGATCGCCGCCGGCGAATATCCGCGGCGGGTGAGATTGGCCGTCAGCAGGCCCTCCTCGACGTTGCTGTTCGCCGGCCGGTCCGACCAGTCGCCAAGGTAGGTGTAGCCGAGCTCGTCCACGAACAGGGCGATCACCCGGTCCTGCGTCTCTCGCTCTGGCTTGCCGATGTCGCTCACTGGCCGATCTTGTCCAACACTGCCTCCTTGAACCAATACGGAATTGTCGAGGTCTTGAGTTCGATTTCCTCGCCGTCCGTCACCTCGGCGATCCATGAACGACGCGAACCATCGCCCGAGTTATCGAAAATGTAGGCTCTGTTGCTCGCAACGATCGCGTCAAAGAGCAGCCCGAGCGACCGGTCGTAGCGACTGCGGATGCTGGCCTCAGGTACCGGGTGTCCTCCGAGAGCCACCCGGTTGGCCACCCGCGAGACGTTGATCTCCACATCCTCGGTTGCCACGTAGTAGAGGTAGCTCCGGTATCCCAGGTCCTTGGCCCGCACCAGCACGTCCACCTTCGACTCGTGTGACATGACGGTCTCAAACGTAAAACTCACCCGGCGTTCCATCAATTCCTCCCGCAGGCACTCGACGAGGGCCGACGCGAAATACGCGTCCACAGCCTCGGGTTCCACCTCGAGCACATCCTCCGATTCACCGTGCGAAATCCTGTCGGCAAATCCCGTGAATCCAGGACGGCGAAGCGAGCCAAGCCGCTCAAGGATCTTCCCGGATGCCCCGGCGAGCTGGATGGCGGCGAGATCGAGCCGTCGCTCCCGCCTGAGCGTAGCCTCGATCTCGTCGGGGTTCAGGTAAATCCCCTGAAGCTTCTCCGGAAGGACTTCCTTCAGTGAACTCTTCCCGGAGCCGTTGGGCCCGGCGAACATTCGCACCCTTGGCCGGGAGTCGCTCACCGGATCCGGATCTTCGAGCCGGCCTCAACCGCCAGCGGCTCGGGGATCGTCTTCACCACCACTCGTCCGCCGCCAGGGGAAATTCGGAACACCTTGGTGCCAAAGGCCTGGGTCACGCTTTCGCCCGCTGCGAGCGACCGCTTCGCCGCCGCTGAAAACGCTTCGGCCGAAAGGGTCGGGAAGTGTGCTTCCAGCTCCCTGATCTCGAGGCTCTCCTGATCCAGCGTTTTCTTGCTCATCGCGTGAGCCGATCCTAACCCTTCCGGATTCGGGAGGCAACCCGATCTTCGCCACCGCCGGTGGCTCCGGGTTTGGCGGTCATTCTCCCCTGGCTCATCGTCTCCGCGACCGGTGAACGAAATTCCGCTCCATGCGGTGTGTTTCGGGCCCCTGCGCCAGTGGAACCTCTACTCATCGGTCTCCCGTTTCCCCCGGCCGGGACTGACTTCCGTCCCGTTCAGGTCGAGGCGCTCGTCATCAGGGCCTTCCTCTCGATCTCACTAAGCTGTGGGAACAGCTTCTTTTTCTTCAGGTAGGCATAGGAGATGACGTCTTCCCCGGCACGCTTGTTGAAAACCTCGGCGGCAATCGCCGGGTGAACCTTGATCTCTGCGGCGTAGCTCTCCAGTTGCCAGATGGTAGGCTTGGGGTACTTGGACCTGAATTCCAGTTCCCGATCGAGGGATGCGAGGGTGTCGTAGGCCCATCGGTCCGCATTCTGCTCACGCTCGTCCTGATCCTGATCCTCGTAATCGGTGAAGACGTCCTTCGGTGACTTGATGTGGAGAAGGAGGTGGGCGATCTCGTGGAACAAGATGATCCAGAACTGGGAAAGACTGCGGAACTTCAGGCCATGGATGATCAGGGCCTTGGATGGCGTCAGCAGCCGCGTGGAGCCGCGTAGGGCACAGTCCTTCATGATGGGAACAAAGACGAGCGCCACGCCCGCCTTTGCCAGGATGTCGCGTGCCTGGTCGGCAACGTCGGCGAGCGGATGCTGGGTCAGCTCACGCAGTGACTTGACCGCCTTGTGCAGCTTTTTCCGATCGTAGGGCTCGGTGGCGATGCTGGCGGCCCTCTGTTCACCGATGTAGCTCCAGAGGCCCGCACTGACCGGGTTGAACTTCTGGCGGGTGTCCTTGAAGGCGGCAATCTGCTGCCAGCGCCGTGTCATGTGGACCTCCAGCTCATTCAGGTCCCCGGACTTGGTCAGTTTGCAGACTTCGCTCCGTTTCTCCTTCGGGCTGGCAGTGGCCTGAACCAACTCCATCTCCACGAGCCTGGGATAGTCGATGGCCGACAAGACCTTCTTTTCGTTGGCGTCCGGCTGCCGGTGTTCCCTGGGGTAGCTGACCTTGGGCCGGGACGAGAAATCCTTGCGACGAAGTCGCTCGAACGCCTCCTCATCACTGAGCAGCAGACGCAGGATGTTGCTGACGGACTCCGAGGGACGGGCGCGCCCCGAGGCCCAGCGGGAAATGTTCTTCTCGCCGTAGCCGGTGATCTGGGCGGCCTCCTTCTGCGTCAGGCCGTATTTGGCGAGAAACTGCTGCACCTCCTCGGGACTGATGGCGTTGAGGGCCTTGTCGAGGAATGCGTTGATGCGTGCGTTGCCTTCGTCTCCCGTGACCCGGTCCCCGCATTGGTCGCACACCAGCATGGGGACCTCGGGAATGGTCAGCACCTTCCCCCCGGCGACTTCCACCTGGTGGTCACAGAGAGTCGGAACCAAGGTTCCCTCCTCACACTCGAAGCAGGGGATACCCTGAGAGGCGTCAGTTCTTGGCTTGGTCGTTTTCATCGGTTTCATCGGTTTCATCGGGATAGGGAAGCGCTGGCAGGGTGCGAACAGTATCGCTCGGATGGACGGCCACGCGGACCCTTGGCGGCTCACCCCGCGGTGCAAGGGTGACGTGGATCACGATCGCAGGGTAGTCGTCGCCGTCTTCCGGACAATCGAGGATGCACTGGTAGGCCTGCGGTTTCCCAGGTTGTCGTTTCTTCAGAAAGAGATGATCGGAGCATTGCAGCCCGGCGATCAACTCCTCGTAAATCGTCGCTTCGGTGATGCCCCACTTGGCCAGCCAGTTGCCCGAACTGCCCGCCCGGTCGAGAAACCTCTGCCCGGGATTCCCCAGGGCTTCGATGATGGTCTCACGGACGGCTTTCGAGGCCTTGGCTGGAAGGGATGACATCGCCTCGCTGGAGAGAATAGGGTGCTTTTTGACACCCTTTGCAACCAATATCTGGTGAAATCGTGCTGAAAAACACTTTCCCGGGCCTCGCTATTCCCCGAAATGGCACCACTGCTCCTCCGACAGCGAGCGGAGGAACGCTCCGACTTCCTGCAGTTGTCCCTGGCCCTCCGCCCACTTCAGGTGCTCCTTGAATCGCAGCTGCTTCTGGATCGGCATGGATTCATCCCATGCGGCGAGAATGAGCGGCAGCGGTGGTTCCCAGCCGCCGGACGGCTTCCGCCGGGTGTTCTTGAGCATGCCGTAGAGCTGGTTCCAAGGGTCCGGCATCGGCACGAGCCGCTTGTTGGCCGTGCAGACTTCCCACAGCGAATCCGGTGTTTCCATGCCTTCACTCATAGCCGTTCATTCATTTTCCCGATCCCTTCCCCTTCGTCGATGTCCATCGCTGCAAGACATCACCGGTCAGCCTTCCCACGATCTCAAGAGCTTCCGCACCAGGGCGGCATCCTTCACGACGCCGCTACGCCCGACCTTCTTCTCGGCAGCACTGCCCAGTTTCCGGACCCACGTCGAAAACCGCCGTCGACGGCGATCAGGCCCCTCCACAAACAGGTAGCTCACCAGCTTCCCATCTCTCTTCCGCACGTCCTTCTTGATGACACTCGCCGGAGGGTAGACGAAGGCCCGCCCATCCCGTTCGGTGAGAATTCGGATCACCGCGTCCCCCTCCTGGACCGCACAGTTTCCGGCCCACTTGAAGTGATCCAGACGAAACCCTTCGCCGTGTTCACGACTCCGTTCTGCCTCGGCTTCACCCTTGTCGATGTTCTCTTGGTCCCACTCCGACCACTCGACGTCCCTCAGCCTGACGATTCTCAGCGGCGCAATCTCAGCCGCAACGGTGGTTTGACCGGCCACCCGCTTCCTGCCTTTGCCGTGCGGGAACTTCGGTGGGACATAAATACCCGCCAACCTCGCCAACGCTCCGGGAGTCAGCTCGCTGAGGCAGAGTCCCTCCACAAGTTTCCGTGCACTTCGGACAACGCCGGCGTCGTTGGAACGGACCACCACTTCCACCAAACGGCGTTCCGAATTCCATGAAGCATTGCTGGAACCGACATAAGCGGTTTCACCGATCACGAAGACCTTCGCGTGAAGGTTCTCCACGCTGTAGATCTTCACCCCCTTCTCAAGCAACCTTTCGAGAGTCGTCGGACACGTCTGGCCCGCCGCTACGACCCGCTCGTTCGCATTCACCACCAGCCGACTGCCACTGGGCAGCGGCAGCAAACGATCCGCTCCTTCCGAAAAGTACGCAACCGCCACATGGCAGGGCTTCCGGGCGGATTTCGCTGCCTTGGTGAGCTCCTTCCAAACACCTGTGGTGATCAACTTCGTGCTCATCGACTCCTTGCTTCTAAGCGGAAGGCCCTTTTCCAACCCGAATGTTCAGTTCGCGAACCAACCGGGTGATCATGAGATCATCCGTGATCTGCCGGATCCTGGCCGACGTGCGTTCCACGAACCGCTCCGTGGCCTGCCCCGCCTGCCAAGCGATCATCCTTGCCCTCATCGCAGGATCGCGAACCTCGTCAAAAGGATTGAAGTTCCGAATCGAAAGGATGCTGCCGTATTTCCTGCGTTCCGCACGCACCTCGGGCGATCCCGTCAAAATACGGAGCGGCTCGAACTCCGCTGAGGCAAGGATTGCGACCGCCCGCTGGCGTGCTTCCTGGTCATTGCCACCATGGATAAGGTGGAGCTCGAATTCCCGCCATCCAATGCCGAGTCCGATCCCCACCTCACCCGGTTCACCGTCACCGCTGAGATACCAGTGGGTGTCTCTCGTCTCCCCACCCCAAGCCGAGCACTGCCATGAGCCGCACGGGTTGAGCTCGAAGTCCTTCCTCAAAGCCTCGGCACCGATCCGGAGCCAGTGGTCCATGATATGAATCACCTGTGACTCGATTTGATAGAACGCAGTCCAACGCTCCATTGAATGGAAGACTTCGCCGGCTCGGTCGATAAGTTCCCTTTTCATTTTTTCCAGAGTTCCTGATAAAGGCCGATGAAGGCATTGAGACGATGGTTTGTCGGCGGCACCTTGCCGACGGATTCCCGCTCCCAAAGTTCCATCAGGTCCGCCAACGGCATAATCGTGCATTTCAACGGGACCCGATCCCAGGGGTTCGCTTTCTCCATCCCCTGCGGCCTCTCCATACTGTGAGCGGCTGGGCCCTTGTCCTTCCCGGTCGGCAGATAGACCACGTGAAAATCGCGCCGCCGCTCCTCGATCGCCATCGGGTTTCCCATCGGCCATGCTGCAGGATCCCAGAGGAAAACCTCATGGTGCCAATACCGATAAATCTGGTTCAACTGGTCGACCGCATCCTTCGCCTTGTTCTCGATGATCACCGCACTTCTCCTCGGCTCATTCCTCCAGATCAGGATGTCCACACGACCGGTCTCCACCGTTACGTGCCAGATGCCGGCTTGCGGTTCGGGCACTCCCAACTCCTCAAGAAAAGGCATCAGAAATATCGCTCCCTGTCCGTGACTTCCTTGTGGGTCGAGAAAGTCGCCGAGGATCCGACTGTGCATGGTCTCGCCGATCTTGAGCCAAGGTAGCGGATTGAACGACCGGCCCTCGGCGTGATTCGACCGGGCGATCGTGGCGTCGAGCCTCATCCAGTCGTCGAGCAGTTCCCCAATGCCCTGCCAGCCAGTCGTTTCCTCAGTCACCATAGCTCACAAAGAATCGCCTCCGGTATCATGCCCGAACCGCGTTTCCTGAGTAAGCCAGCCAACATCAACCATGATGCGCCAGCTTCACGTTGCATACGGGTTAAACAACTGAACTTCATCCAGGGCAATCACAAGGTGCGTCTTCCTGACGACTTTCTTGTCCACGATGCGTTTTGGATCGATTGCCGCCTTCAATCGTCGCGACTGGATCCAGTCGTTCTTCCAAATCGTCGGATTCCCGCCCCCAAGCAATTTGCAGATGGGTTCCGTGTATCCGATGGCCGCCCCTTGATGAAAGTGGGAGATCCGCTGCAACCAAATCTGAAGGTGGCCGGTGTTCGGGACACGCTCGAAGCGGTTCCTGATCTTGCCCAACAGGTCGTTGACCTCGACCCCCTTGCCAATGTTGCTCAGTAGCTTGCTGATGATCGCGGCAGTGATGGAGTAAGCCCTTGGGTTGTTTGCTGCAATATCGACAGTCAAAGCAATCATCGGCTTAGGGTCCGCTATCGCCTTTTTCCGCCTATGGATCCTGCGGTAGAACTTGACCAGAGCCCGGATCAAGCTGCCTGAGTTCGGGTGCTTCCGTGAAAACCCGTGGATGAGCAACAGGTGCTTCTGGAGGTTGCGGTTGAATTCCATCTGCGTGATCCAGTCAATCTTGTCCGGCTTCACCGACCCGGCGACGACGCTGGACGAAGGGCCGGTCTTGGCGGGGCTGAGCTTCATTCCGAGGAAATGCATCGTCTCGGTGAGAAGCCTGAGTATCTCTTCCCCCTCGGTTGGGTGATTGGTAAAGATTCGGTAGTCGTCGCGATAGCGAAGAATCTGGTAGTCCCGAATTCCGGCTCGGCGGATTTTGATTCTGAGGAGGCGGTCAGCATAGCCGAGGACAAGCTCGGCAATGAAATCCATCAGCACCGACCCCTGAGGAATCCCGTTCGTCTGACCGTGACTCATGTCCATGAGGTGTCGGTCGATGATGTTACCGATGAGGACCCGGTTGTTCCTGTTCACCGGTTGCTTCATGACCGCTCGACCGTGCAAGGCCCAACTCAGCGAATGAGTGTAGATCGATCCGTAGCAGTCCGTGATGTCGGCGTGAAAGAGATACTCATACTCGATCGAAAGCTGAATGGACCGCTGCTCCACATCTTCCCACCATTGGAGGACCTGAGCTGCCTTGTCTTGCTGGGCATTTCGAGACTCGACCGGAAGGCTCAAGCAGTGGATCTGCGGATCACGACGGGATCGCTTGAACGCGTCGAGAATCTTCGTCCAGTTGGCCGGATCGGTCAGGTGATGAACGAGGGACACGTAGAGTGCTGGATGCGTAAGCTGGATTGGACGCCAGGCGTAACGACCATCCTTATTGTTCAGGATCGTGTGGCTGATCGCATCGACTTCGCAAGGGCTGTTCGACCACATCGAGCTGAGGAGCCTCCCGGAAAGAATGGCATCGACGTTGCGAAGGATCGGCTCGAAGTCGAAATACGGCGGGAGGTCAAGATTGCAGTAGCTCTCTCCCTTCAGGAAGAATGACCGAGCCTCCGCGGCCGTCATTTTAAGAACGGATCTCGGGGTTACCTTCTTCGGAGGGGTCTTCTTCGCCGTGGCCTTCTTCGCCGTGGCCTTCTTCGCCGTGGCTTTCTTCGCCGTGGCCTTCTTCGCCGTGGCTTTCTTCGCCGTGGCCTTCTTCGTCGTGGCCTTCTTCGTCGTGGCCTTCTTCACCAGCCGGTTAGATGATTTCTTAGCAGGCATATCGGTGGCGGGCTAAATCAACCTCGTCTTTCCGGTGAGGAGTTCCTGCATCATGCCCTGCTTCACCTGGCGGGCCTTGGCCAGCTTGGCTTCGAGGGCGGCGAGCTCGGCGTCCATGTCGCTCAGGATCGCGGCGATGGCGGTTTGTTCTGATTTCTCGGGCACCCTGATCTTCACGGTGGACAGAGCCCGCCCATTCGTCAGTGCCCGAGTCGTGTAAGAGGCTTTCGCCACGATCTGATCCCGAACCTCTGGAGTCCGGAAACAAAAAGCTTTGTATGCATTGTCGAACACATCTTGTTTGGGCCGAGCCCGAAGAACGAATCCGCTGAAAACGGTGTCGACTGGCTCTCCTGTAATGACCGCCGCCATCCCAACCTCATCCGGGGTCTCCGAAGTTCTGGTGAAAAAGACGTCTCCGGAGCGGACGTCGTAGGCGTTCAACTCGCTTCGGGTCAGTGACACTTTGCCGATGAGTCGCTGGGGGGTGAGCATCGGTGCCTCGAATACGTCCATGTAGTTTACGATAGGGGTCCCGTGCCCAAAAAACTCCTTCGATTTATTGAGGCCATTCTTGAACGTGAACAGCTCGCCCAACGTCTTCACCTCCCACTCCCCCTCAAACCCCGGGAGGCGTTTCTTGCCGGTGAGGAGGTCCTGCATGGCCCCTTGTTTGAGGAGGCGTTTCTTGGCGATGAGTTGCTCCAGGGAGTCGATGAGGGCATCCGCATCGCTCAAGGCCGCAGCGATGGCTTCTTGTTCGGCGAGGGTGGGTGGTGCCGCAAAGCGAATTTGCTGAACGGTCGTGAGATTCATCCCTGCTTTTGCTCCCGAGTCAGTCAATGCCCGGAAGATCCGTTGGGTTCGTTCGGACCCCAAGAAGTAGGTCACATACTTCGGTGATATCCGCCCCCGATCGAATCGCACCAAGGCGATGTGCTGATTTATGTAGGCCGGTTTAGGCAATTCGTGGGACACGATGCCGACGATGCCAATGTCAGCTGTGATCGAAATGAGCAGATCGTCGTCCTGCAGGACAGTTCGCTGACCTTCGGTGTTTTGAGGCGGAATAGCGACGAAGCGGAGGTCATCGAGATCCAAGTGGATCGATCCCCGGTTCAGATTGGTGATCCTGATGAATGGCGACCCGTATTCCTCATAGTAAGCAGCCCACCCACGAGATCCGCTGGTGACAAATGGTCGGTAGTCTCCAATGGACGGCGTCTCCCAATCCTCCGGAATCACCCCGACCTCGGTCTGCTTGTATCCGGGCTTCACTGCGGCAGCCCTCCTTCCAGGTCTTCGGTGATCTGTTCGAGGCGGGCCTTGAGTTCCTCCTTGGAGGGGAGGTAGAGCTGGTATTTCGAGGCGAAGATGTTGGCGTCGGCGGGCAGGGTGAGTTCGACCAGCGCGTCGTTCTTGCGGTGGCAGAGGACGATGCCGATGGTGGGGAGTTCGTCGTCCAGCTTCACGTGGCGGTCGAAGTAGTTCACATACATCTGCATCTGCCCGAGGTCCTGGTGGGTGAGCTTGTCGCGCTTGAGGTCGATGAGGACGTAGCAGCGGAGCAGCCGGTTGTAGAAGACGAGATCGACGAAGAAGTGGTCGTTGTCGAAGGTGAAGCGCTTCTGCCGACCCTCGAAGAGGAAGCCCTTGCCGAGTTCCAGCAGGAAGCTCTCCAGGCGGTCGATGATGGCGGATTCGAGGTCGTCCTCGGAATAGTGCGGCCGCTCATCGAGGCCGAGGAACTCGAGGACCAGCGGGTTCTTGATGAGGTCGGCGGCCTTCTCGACGACCTGGCCCTCGCTGGCGAGGCGGCGGATCTCCTCCTTGTCGCGGCTGAGGGCGAGGCGCTCGTAGAGGGAGCTGGCGATCTGCCGGCGGAGTTCGCGGACGCCCCACTGGTTGGCGGCGGCTTCGATTTCGTAGAACCGGCGTTCGTCCGGGGAATCGATGGTGAGCAGCTCGACATAGTGCGACCAGCCGAGGGGGAAAAGAGCGGGCAGCTCGGCCATCATTTCCCCGCCGGGCAGGGCCGCCCGGGCGATCTCGGTGGAAATCCGAGACAGCGTCTCGGATTTGTCCGGCGTGGCCGCTTGGGAAATCCGGGACGGTGTCTCGGAAATCCCGTGACGGAGGATCTCGGGGCCGAATTGGAGGTAGAAGCGCCGCATCAATTCAAGGTTGTCCACCGAGAAGCCGCGCCCGACCGCGGCCTGCAGGGCGGAGGACAAGGCCTTGAGGGTCTGCTTGCCATAGCCGGCCCGGTCCTCGCCTTCCTGCTCGAAATGCACGATGTAGAGCCCGAGCAGGAAGTTGCGAGCGGTGAGGTGGGCGTTGATCGTGCGACCGGCGGCGGCGGCGAACCGCCGGTGCGTGTCGCCGCAGAGGGTGACGAGTTGGTCGAAGTTCATGCGAAGCCCATCCTTTCCAAGTGGGCGGCGACCTTGGCTTCGAGTTCGGCCACGCGGTCGGTCATGGCGGGCATGGGGGTGGCGTAGCGGTCGGCAAGTTCCTTGACCCGGCCGGTAAGGGCCTGCTCGATGCGGTCGATTTCGCCGTGGATGGCGGTGCCGAGGGTGGCAAGCCATTTGTCCTCGACCACCAGCGTCTTCACCTCGCCCTCGGTGAGCTTGGGATACTGGGCGTAGGCGGCGGCATCGAGCTTCGCCTCGGCGTCCTTGATGACCTTCTTCAGCGAGGAGATCTCCTCGCTAAGGTCGAGCCACTCCTTCAGGACGGCCCGCTCATCGGCATCGTCGCCTCCCGCCTTGAGTTCCTTCAGCCGGGCCTTGACCGCCGCGGCGTTGATCTTCTCGAACTCGCCGAACGCCCCTTCCTCGCCGCCGTGCTCCTCCTCAAGCTCGGTCTGCGCCGAGACCAGCGCCTCCAGGTCGGCGGTGGCGGATTCGATGTCGTCCAACTCCTGGGCAAAATACCGGGCAACCACGAGTGACTTCGGCACGAGGTCGCAGGTCCAACCCTTGTCCTTGGTCTTGCCCTTCTTGTCTTCGACGAGGATGCGGTAGGTCTCGGCCTTCCAGCCATCGGCGGCGATCAGGTAGACGTCGTCCTGCATGGTCTCCGCCCAGTAGTCCATGAGGTGCTGATAAACCGCGTAGGCGTCGAGCAGCAGCTGGCCCAGATAGTGGGCCAGCAGGCCTTCGGAGAGGTCGTGGATGACCTGCTTGGGCTGGCAGGCGGGCTCGAGCTGGCGGAGCGACTTGGCCATGGCGTCCCGCCAGGTGGCGAAGTGCTTCTCGGTGCCCTCCACAAAGGCGGCGAACTCGGGATGCCCGTGGATGGTTTCCTTGAGGGCACCCGTTTCGACCGTGAGGTCGAGGTAGCCGGGGCGGTTGGCCTTGAAGAGGGACTTCCTCAGCCCCGGGCAGACGGCCCAGGTCTCGGCGAGGCCTTCGAGGTCGGCCTCGGGGATGCCGCCCTGTAGGTGAGCCTCGATGTCCTGAGTGTCCTCGGCCTCGCGGTTGTCGATGTAGCGGGGCAGGTTGAGGTTGAAGTCGTTCTTCTCGATCTCGGCGACCGGAACCATCCGCGAGTAGCCGTCGATCTCGACGCCCTTGGTGAAGGCATCGACGATCTTGTGGATGTCGCGGGAGCGGAGGCGGTTCTTGTTGCCGTCCTTCTGGAAGCCCGCACTGGCGTCGATCATGAAGATTCCCTTGCGGGCGGCGGCATGCTCCTTGTCGAGGACGAGGATGCAGGCCGGGATGCCGGTGCCGTAGAAGAGGTTGGCCGGCAGGCCGATGATGCCCTTGAGGTAGCCGCTGCGGATCAGCTTTTGGCGGATGGCGGCCTCGGCATTTCCCCGGAACAGCACGCCGTGAGGCAGAATGCAGGCCCCCTTCCCCGTCGACTTCAGCGAGCGGATGATGTGCAGGAGGTAGGCGTAGTCTCCCTGCTTGCCCGGCGGCACGCCGAAGTGACTGAAACGGTCGTAGGGATCGTTCTCGGGATCGACCCCGTTGCTCCACCGCTTGTCGCTGAAGGGCGGATTGGCGACGACGAAGTCGAAGAGTTTGAGGCCGTCGCCGTCCTTGAAGAGCGGGTTGGCGAGCGTGTTGCCCTGCTTGATTTCCGCCGTCGGGTAGTCGTGCAGGATCATGTTCATCCGGGCCAGGCCCGAGGTGGCGGAGTCCTTTTCCTGCCCGTAGAGGGAGACGGGGGTGCGAGCCTCGTCGGCGACCTTCAGCAGCAGCGAGCTGGAGCCGCAGGTGGGGTCGAGCACGGTGGTGTCCGGACTCGTCTCCGTCTGCCCGATCCCGATCACCCGGGCCATGATGCGGCTCACCTCCGCCGGCGTGTAGAACTGGCCTTTGCTCTTGCCGCTCTCGGTGGCGAAGTGCCGCATCAGGAACTCGTAGGCGTCGCCGAGGATGTCGTCGCCGTCGGCCCGGTTGCGTGAGAAGTCGAGGGCCGGATTCTCGAAGATGCCGATCAGGTTCGTGAGGCGGTCGACCATGTCCTTGCCGCTGCCGAGCTTGTTCGGGTCGTTGAAGTCGGGGAAATCGGCTTGGGAGAGCTGGCTGTTGGCCGCAGCCAGCGGGGCGATGATCGTCTTGTTGATCTGGTCGCCGATGTCCTTCTTGCCCTTCAGCTTCACCATGTCGGCAAAGCTCGCGCCGGCCGGGATCTTGATCGCGGCGAAGGGTTTGCCGGCGTACTTGTCGCTGATGTACTTGATGAACAGCAGCACCAGCACGTAGTCCTTGTACTGGCTGGCATCCATGCCGCCCCGCAGCTCGTCGCAGGACGCCCAGAGGGAGGAGTAGAGTTCGGATTTTTTGAGGGCCATGGGGTGGGAAAGGGTCGAAAGGTCGTCAGCATCGCCGACCGGGTCGGACATCCGCAGGGGGCGGTTGATAGATTCCTCCTCGGACGGGCTCACATTAGAGGGGGCCTCCCAAGGGATTCCAGAATTTCCGCCGCCATTGGAGAGCCGCCGGGGGGACAAAGAATCCGCCACCCCGACGGCATGCCTCTGCTCCCGGTGGCGTGGACGGGCTGTCCGGCCACCGGGAGAGGGTTTCCTCGATCAGGCGGCCTCGTCAGCGCCGACTGGCGACAGCAGTCCGAGGATCTTGTCGAGGGCCGAACGGACCCGAGCCACTGCCTGGTCGTGTTGGGTGCCGTCGCATTCCCGGTTCACGCCGGCCACGATGGCGACGATGAGCCGCTGCTCGCGGGCGGCGACGATGCGGCTCGCCGGCCTGTTCTTCCGCGGGGCTGCCTGCTGGATCAAGTGTTCCAGTTCACCACGGCTGATGAGCCCCTCCGACCAGTTCGCGTTGGTCAGCGACAGACTCTTGCCGTCGGCAAGCTCCAGTCCGTCCCCTGGCTCAGATTCCGAACCAGAGTCCACCGCCTCCTCCTCGGCCGTTTTGTCGGTAGCCGCAGTCTTCGCTGCGACCGGCTTCTTCGGCTTTTTGAGAAGCCCGTTGGCCTCACGGATGCTCAGTTTCGGAAACGTTTCCGATTTCTCCAGATCACCGCGGTGGGTGTGGAACCGCATGTACATGCTCGCTTTCTTGGACGAGCAGCCGAGGTGTTTCTCCACGTAGGCCTCCCACCGACCGTGACCGCACGCCTCCTTGAGGCGGCAGAAGATCTCGCCGAGATCCAGGGCCTTCTCGAAGCTGGCATGCTGTTTGGCCACGAGCTTCCTGTGCAATTTCTCGACCTCGGATTCCGAGGCGTTGATCTCACCGATCAGTTCGCGGGCCTTCTTTTCGTCTTCCTCGTGACCGGCAAGTGCCGCCACGGTCTCCTTCTTCACTCGATCTGCCTGGGGCTTAGGGCCCTTGGCGACTTTCTTCGTTGAGACGACCTTGCCGTCTCCAATCGTATTCTGTTTCACTATTCGTGTTTCAGGTGGCGGAAACCACCACCCGCATCGCGGGCACGAATCATCGGCCTAAAAAATAGGAATGAGCTCATCCGAAATGTGGGTCAGTGATTTCCTGTCAGGTCCGTTCGGATGGCCGCGGAGCGTTTCACTCATGCGGCCGACCCCTTTTTCGGCTTCTCTGGACCTAAGGATCCACCAAGGGGAACTACACTCCCGTTGCCGGGATTTCTCCAGTGACCTTCGACAGTCACCAGCAGCAGAACGTCCTCCATCCAAGAGATCGTTCAACTTTTTTTTTGGGGGGTCTCAGCGCCGCCCCTCGATCAGGTCATCGAGGTCGGCCTTGAGAGCCTTCACCGGTGGCAGCAGCGCCGAGGCATCCACCCCGAGCACCTGGGCAATGACGGCCAGCTCGAAATCGAAAACCGAACGGATCTGGGACTCGATCTTCGCCACCGCCACCCGATCGACCGAGTGGAGACCGGCCAGCTGCAGCTTGGCGGCCAACTGCTCCTGCGTCAGTCCGCCAGCCATCCGAAGATCACGGACTTGAGGCCCAACACAGTTGCGAAATCGCTGCTCCATTTCTGTTCCCGACCGGGAACTTGACAATGGCATGCGGGTTGGCTGGATTGGTTCCCCGTGGGGAACACGCTGTCAGCGTGCCAAGGGGTTGACTGGCGACATCCACTGGCTGAGCCCAAGACAGAGCAAACCGAACTGATCAAAGCCATGACCATCAAGAAAACCGCATCCATCGGAGCGGCTCTTTGCCTCCTAATCTTGATCTGGCAGCTCGTTGCGGAGGCACTCCCAGCTCCGAGCTACATCAAGGAGACGTTTCCAACGATGAGAGAGGCTCAGATGGCCCAATACGCCGGGAAGCCCGTCTCCTTGAACTACCGAGAGACCGAGCTCGTCCTTCGCTACTACGACTACACTTGGGAAAAGGTGGTGAAGCTGAAGCTCGCGGTCTGGTGTCTGATGCTGGGTTGTGGAGCGCTGTTTGTTCTGATCGTGAGAAGGGCAACTAAAGAAGAGACCAGCGAGAAAGCTGCTACTGGTGAAGACAAGCCATTGGCTGGGTAAACACCTCCCCGCTCGGCCTGTGACACCATCAAGGAAAGATCTGCTTTGAGCCCGGTCCGCACGGGCGAAGGCTGACAGCAGGCAATATCAATCATTCGCCTCGAGATCCCGAAGCAACGCCAGCCACTCATCGGCGTGAGCGACCAGGTCTTCGATGTGGTAGTTGCGGCCGTCGGCACTTTGCACGGTCCAACTCCATCCGCCGTCGTTCCCTCCTTCCTTGACGACTCCGTCAGGGAACAACGCGGCGAGGGCACGGAGATACCGTCTGCCTTCCTCGCTGTCACCACATCCATAGTTCCGCCATGTTCCCTTCTTCGAGAGGGTGGCGATGTTCATGCCGGGCTCGCCCGCCACAATCTTCAAGCTGGCTCCCCGCGGGGTGGCTTCGATACGCAAGCCGTTCTCCTGAATCTTGGCGAAGAACTCCCGCAGCTTGTCGGCCAGCGACGAATTCCCGGCCACCTCCTCGATGAAAAGCTCTTCGGTCAAAGTTCGACGGCTTGATCCCGAGCTCCCCGGCGACTGCTTTGCCGCTTTGTTGTCCGTCTGCTCAATCCGAACTCCATCCTCCGCCCGAACGATGAGCCGACCGATCTCCACTGTTTTCGCCAGAACGCGGGGCTGCACCAACAGGCGCTCGTCTCCGGGCAAATTGAAAAGTCCCATCTCCACCAACCCGAGAGCGAAGCTCAAACCGGCGTGCTGGTTCATGAAGCGGGCGATGTCCTCCGTGCTCTCCCGGATTCCGTCCCCGACGATGAGCAACAGGAACGTTCCATTGCTCAAGTGGTGCTGCACTCGATCCAAAAACCGAGCCTCGTCATCGAGCGAGAACGCCTCCTTCGCGATCTCCCATAATCCGGCACCCGCGGGAGCGACGGACTTGCCAAGGGCTGCATCGAAATCCGCGAGCATCCAGCGACTCACCTGCTGGGCGTAGTCCAGAATCTGGCCAACGACCTTGCGGCGAGCCTCAGGGTTTCGCCACAGCTTGCATTCCACGAAGGTCAGCAGCCCTCGTTCGTTCACGTAAACGTTGTCGATCGGGCCAACTCCGGTCGGAAGCTCCCGACATACCGGAGTCAGCCCCGAGAACGCCGGCTCGATGTCATCAACGGGAATCAGGCTCGGTTGGTCGTGCAGGAGCTTTTGCAGCCACTCCTCGTCGTGGGCTCCTTCTCCTCGCACCGCCAGATCCACGGGCTCAAGAGCGACCGATCCGATGTCTCCCGTCGGGTTGACAAGCATCGGGACGGAGTATTGAGACTGTCCGAGTGAGGTCATGTTTGAAGTTCACCACGGTCCCCGCCGAAGCGGAAGATTGAATCAGCGTGGATCCGCTTGACCTGCCCACCTGGCAAGACACTGCCGCTCATCTGAGTCTCCGACCGGAAGACATCGATCCCTACACCTGCGAGCACAACACTCCAGTCATCAAAGTGCCTCCCTGAGAGCGTCTCACCCTCCGATTTGACCGGCGAAGCGTCGAAAAATGGCTGAAATCGAGGGAGGAATGGCTACCTGAGTAAAGAAATTGGGTCGAAACAGCCATAATAACATGATCCGTGGATTAGCTATCCGCGGCTCGTTCTGAACCCGAAATCACGGAGAAAATGGCCCGAAACCGCAGCTATTCTCCCCGGATCGAGCGTGATCTCGTGTCTGCCCTCTACCACGAGGCGAAGCACCGGAGGATCCCCATGACCAAGCTCGTGGACGACCTCCTCCGTCCGGCCCTCAAGGCCGGCGAGACCACCCGACTCCGGGAAGAAACACGACAGGACTACCGCCATCGGTAGTCGAAACCAATCCCGCCCGGCAGCACGACCAACCCGCCCTCACCGGCGGGCTTTTTCGTGCTGCCGGGCATCAATCCCTCTCCCCCCATCCGCGTTCCACCCGCGGGAACGGGAGCCACCCTGGCAATCGCCACGGCAGGCTCCCGCGGTGGGGGCCGTCGTGCGGTTGCCTTTCAACCCCTAACCGAAAGGAAACCAACACGATGAGCCCAGTGCTCAATGACATGCTCGAACATCAAGTCGCGCCCCGCCTCAGTCACGCGGCCAGGACGATCCCCAAGGTCGGACACGAGGACGACGAGGAAATCACCCAGGACGCCACCCTGATGGCCGCCCGGATGATGGACTCCGCCGAGAAAGCCGGCCGGCGCTTCACCGCCGGCAACATGGTGTGGTATGCGACCAAGGCCGCCCGCAGCGGACGCCGCAGCTACTACACCGGTCGCAGCGACGCCATGTCGCCCGGCTGCCAGCTCGACGGCAAGGCCCGCCACGAATGGCTGGACGAGTCCGTCGAGACGGAGTTCGGAGACATCGGCACCCTGCACGAGGTCGTCTCCTGCCACCCCTACCAGGGGCAGGAACCCGACCCCTCCGAGGAAGCCGCCCGCAACCTCGACTGGGAGGCCTTCATGGCCGCTCATCCGCCCCGCCACCGGATCGCCATCCTTGCGCTGGCGGAAGGCGGCACCATGCGGGAGGCCGGGAAACGCTGCGGCATCAAGGACAGTGCCGCACTGATCCTGAAGCGGAGGATCGCCACCGACCTGATCGAGTTCTTCGGCGAGGACGTGATTCGGCGACTGCTCGATGGCGTGAAACCCTCTTGGGAATCCGATCTGCGGTCCGCACGCGAGCGGCATGCCTGCCACACGACCTCGACTACGAAGCCGACGACGACCTGCCTCAAATAAAGACCCCACAAACCGCCCGCCACGACGACGCCCGGCCCATCACGGCCGGGCTTTTTCGTGCCCGGGCACAACCACAAACACACAACCAGCCATGGCTATCCGCCTGAATGCAACCTACTCGAAACGCCTGGGACTCCCGGGCTACTCCAGTCATCAGTTCTCCGTCTCCGTTGAGACCGAACTGGTGGCTACCGACGACGTCGCCGCCGAGTCCCGGCGGCTCTACGACCTGCTCCAGACCAATGTCGACGAGCAGATCCAATCCACCGGCTTCGTCCCGCCCGGCGACTACGGGATGGACGACGCCCAACCGCACACCGACGGCTCCAACGGGCACTCGCCCAATGGCGACCGCTGGCAGTGCAGCGACAAGCAGAAGGAACTCATCCTGAAGCTCGTCGACGAGCACAGCCTCGACAAGGACGAGGTCGACCACCTCGCCCGCCAACGCTTCGGCAAGGGCGTGAAGCAACTCAACAAGATGGAGGCCTCCGGCCTGATCGACGAGTTGCTCGACACGCACGGCGGAAAGCCCCAGCGCCGTTCCAGCGGCCGGGCCTACGCCAACGGGAAGGGAGGTCACTCATGATCGCCCCGACCCAGCAGGCGGTGGCGCCAGCCCCCCGGACCCTCCCGGACCACATCTCGCCCAGCGCGGCGAAGTCGTACCTGTCGTGCTCGTTGAAGTTCTTCTTCGAGCGCGTGCTGCGTCTGCCGGCCCCGGTGTCGCCGTCCCTGCATCTGGGGAAGGCGATCCACGCCGGGCTACAGGCCTTCCACCTCGCCCGCTGGCGGGGTGGAAACGATTCGCCCGAGATGCTCGCCAGCGTCTTCGAGGTCGAGTTCCGGCGTCTGGAGAAAGAGGAAGGCCCGGTGTCCTGGAAGGACGACAAGGCCCGCACCAAGGCCCGGGAAGACGGGCTGCGGGTGCTGGCCGCCTACCTCGACTCCGGGGAGGCACCCACCGAGCGCCCCAAGGCGGTGGAAGTGCCCCTCGACCAGAAGCTCGACGGGCTCCCGGTGCCGTTGGGCGGGGTCATCGACCTCGTCACCCACGACGGCGTCCCGGTGGACTTCAAGTCCGCCGCGGCGCGCCCCGACCCGAAGCAGGCGGCCTTCGACCACGAGATCCAGTTGGTCAGCTACCAGCTGCTGGTCGAGGGCGCGACGGGAGAAACCCCGCCGTCGCTCGACCTCGTGTTCCTGGTGAAGACCAAGACGCCGCAGGTCATCAAGGTCAGCTCCCCACCCGCCGACCGGCAACGGAAGGACCGGGTCGTTCGGATGCTCGAGACCGCCGTGGAGGGGATCGTTGAAGAACGGTTCTTCCCACAGCCCGGCATGCACTGCTCGTGGTGCCAGTTTCGCAAGGACTGTGCCGCGTGGCCGCCATCTAGCAGGACTTCGGCGTAGAGCAAATTCGGGCCCGGTCCTCTGCCCGAGTGGGTGAGGATCGGGCTTCACATGTCCCGTTCTCTAGGGGTTTTACTCAAAACCGACTAGACAGCTCTGACAATGGTGCAGGTAGGTTCTCGAGGCTGATTGCAGCTCTGAATGCAATTTGATTTTTAGTAGCCTTGAGGCACTATCCAAACAGTCACCTTAAGACCTCCCTCAGAGCGACTTAAGTCCCGCTCAATGCCTCTCGGATTTGCGACACGGCCGTCTGGGTCATAAACAAAACAGATTAAGTGCTCACAATCGGGGTGGGATTGGTAACGGCCAATGTCTTCGATGAGCTGTGTTCCGAGCTCCTTCGCCCCGAGGCCCTTTCGAGTCATTTTGACCTCAATCACAATTCCAGTAGCCTTCAAGAGAAAGTCCATTCGGGAAGACTTTCCCGCATAGCTGGGCGTCCACTCTTCAGGCCGGATGTCGTCGAAATAGAGTCGCAAGAGGCTATGCAGTAGGTCCTGCACATCGTACTCATCCTCAACATCGAGTGTTGAGCGAGAAGCGTGACGCTCTCGAAGCTGTTTGGTGACAAGATGAAACCTAGAGCACGCTACCCGCACTAGATCAGCAAAGTCGACTCCCGAATCTTTTCCGGATTGAGTCGCCATCTTCTTTCTTCTCTCTGTCCAAGGGAATTGTGCTCCACAGGATGTGCAGTGTGATGGGACTGGCTCAGAACCGGCCACAAAAACTCCCTCGTAATGCTGATGGCCTGGAATTGCTTTGCTGCATTTAGGGCATTCTGTGATGGTTTTCTCACCACATTCTGGGCAGTGGTCCCTCATGGCTTCGGGACTAAACTTGATTCCATCCGTGATCTGATGTCCGTTTAGGCAAACTTGCTGTGTGTCTAGGTAGTTCATGAAGATTCGTAGTGGTAAAATGCTTTGGCTTTCTTGCGACAATAGTTCCGCTTCAGTTGGACCGATTGAACCGAGGTTGATCGGCTTGCCCTGCACGAAGGAGGCCTAAAAAGGCTTTATCCGGGTTGAGCTCAAAACTCAGGGGGGTCAGGGCTAGACACGGGCTTTGATGCCGAGGCGTGAGGTGCGGTTCATGGGCGTTGCCTAATTGCAGCTTACTCGTCACCACGCCCACGTCCATCCCGCCTTGGGCGACGATACAGGCTCGGAGCATCCCGACCATTGGAGGTGACGGGCGTCGGAAGTGGTAGCACATGGGTTCCTCAGCAGCTGTTCCAGCTTTCCTCATCTCCTTTGATGGCTCAAGGCGGAAGCTTTTCGGCCAGACTCTGATTCTCCGCACCAAGGGCGGCTCCGGTTTCCGGGGCCGCCCTTCGTGCATTCCTAGAAACCAACAACCAGCCAAACCAAATGACTGAACTGATGAATCCCGACGTTCCCGTGCCATACGAGATCGTCGATCCACCCATCGAAAGGCCCGTCGCCGGAATGCTGCTCCACTGCGGGGCGGAACTCGTCGACCGGCCCACCCTCAATGCCGTGCCCACCCCAAGGGGCACCACCACCTGGTATCCACTCGCCCATCGGGCGTTGCTGGAGGAAGTCCAGACCCAGCTCGAAACCGCCGGCTTCCAGATCGGCCGCGAAAGCCACGCCCTCTCCCACGAGGGCCGACGCTACTTCGGCGTGATGGAGGTTCGCCAGCCCGACACACCCGAGCGTGACTACGCCTGGGTCGTCGGCCTGCGGAACAGCCACGACAAGACCTTCCCGGCCGGACTCGTGGCGGGCACCTCGGTCTTCACCTGCGACAACCTCGCTTTCTCCGGCGAGGTGAAAATCAGCCGCAAGCACACCCGCTTCGCCTACCGTGACCTGAGGCATCTGACGGCCCGTGCCGTCGGTCGTCTTGGGGATCGCTTCCGCGGTCTGGATCGACGCATTGACGCCTACCGGGATCGGCCCCTCGCCGATTGGGAGGTTCACGACCTCGTCATTCGGGCCACCGACTGCGGGGCGATCACGCCGATGCAGGTGCCGGACGTCGTCCACGAATGGAGAGAGCCGAGTCACGCGGCCTTCAGGCCACGAACGGTCTGGAGCCTCTTCAACGCCTTCACCGAGGTCTACAAGGGCCAAAACCCGAGCCTGACACTCGCCCGCAGCGAAGCCCTCCACGGGCTTTGCGACGGCGTCGTCGGACTCGCCAACTGAAAGGAGGAGCACCATGAAGACCATCATCAATACCGTGCTCCTCCTGCTGACCGCATTTCTGCTGAGCAGCTGTGATGAATCCAGCGGAGGCGCACCACCACCACCGCGTTCGCCGGGTGCCAGTCCGGTTAGCGTGATCGAGGATCGAGTGAAGGCCGAACGCCAGCTCCGACAACAAGCCGAAGCCAAGGTCGAAGAAGCCAAAGCCGAAGTCCAAGAGGCAGAGGCCAAGGTCGAGAAGGCAACCATGGGCAAGGGCCGATGGCAGTTGGCCGCCCTGGGTCTGGCCTTCGTCACCGTGATTGCCTTTGTCGGAGGAACAGCAATCGGATCCAGCTCAAGGGGGGAGAGCAGCCATGCAAGCGCTACCTCCTGATCCCGGCAAGCCGGTGCCCGAAGAGCCGGCACCGCTCGGGCCACCCGGCCGGCCGGTGTTCCAACTCGCTCGGCAGGTCTGGAGGCCGGCCCCGGTGGCCAGGCCCGTGATCATCGCCCAGCTCGACCGACTCCGATGGCCGGAGCGCTCCGCCGAGGTGGTGCGTTACAATCTGTTGAGAGCCGAGCACTGGCTCTCACCGAGTGGATTCCTCCGGGAGTGGATCCGGGTGAGCCTGTGGTTGGCTGTCGTCCTGACCGTCGCTGCCGTGCTCATCATCCCACCCGTGACGGCACTTCTCGCCGGCCTGGAATCGTGGAGCGGTCTGGTCAGCACCTCGCTGACCAACATCACCACCGCAGTCTCGGCCATGCCGCCGATCGTCCTGGCTCTGGCCACCGCCTTCCTGGTGGTGAAGCTGATCCAACGGCATCGGGCTACCCGGCGACCAGATCGCCACCACCCCTACGAGCATTACAACTGATCCCGTCCCAAGAGCTCGCCCCGGCCCCGGCCGGGGCGGGTTCTTTTTCTTAGCGGTCAGCAGCCGGGAATTGGCTCGCCGACACACCACACCGCTCCGCAAGGTAGGAACATGTCTGTCGCCATCGCCGCCGGTTCCTCCTGCCCCTCCGACTGGAAAGATCACCCCGATCAGGAAGGGCAGATCTTCGTCCAGGTCGCCACCGGACTCGAGCACCTGGAAGCCGCCCCCGTCTACGTCTGTTCGCTGGCAGGCGACTCCCAGCACTGGGTGGCCGAGGGGGCATCAGCCATCTACCACCCCAGCAAGTCCGGATTCCGCATCAACCTCAGGTTTCCTCCGGGCGGTCACAAACTCACCGCAAAGATTGCGTGCGAAAACAACTGGCGGGTGACTTGGGCTGCCTTCGCTTCGGAGTAGCCGAATGATGCAAACCAATCCCACCGCTTCAAGGCAGCTTCGTGACGCTCTTCCAGAATATGTGCCTCCTGGGAGCCTGAAAGCGGTCTCCTCAATCGGTTCTTGGATCCGATGTGGCAGCAGCTTCGACCACTGGCTGCTCCATTCGTGTATTTTCAATTCTCTGTTGATGCCTGATCTACAACGAATTGCAGCCTCTGGCCCTTCGGGTTTTGGCCTCCTTGGTGGGAACAATTCCTATCCAGATCGAATGCACAAAATCTCCGAAAAAGCATGATTTTTGAGAGGTCATCTTCTCAATGGCTTTTTCCGCAGCGCGAATCTTGCGTAAAAATGACCCACTCGGCCGCCCCGATTAGCCCGGCGATGACGACTTCCAAGGGCCTCCGGTTGGCCTGAAGGATCCCAACACTCGATCAACCCAATGGCGTCCTGCACCAGCTACACCTGTCCCAGCTGCGACTTCACGGTCGACTCCTGGGATGACGGGAATCCGTACGTCCAAGGACCGGACGGAGAGCGCCACCACTTCTACCACCCCGGGGGCGAACAGGAACTCGAGGAGATCGTCGCCGACATCCTCGGCCATCCACCAACCGCCAACGAGATCGAGCAGGTCGTGAAGGAGCGTGGCGGAAACGAATCCGACTACCTCTGCGAAGCCTGCCTCGAGATCGTGAAGCGGGATCCCGACCGCGACGAACTCACGTGCACCGAGTGCGGCAGCTCCGCTCTCGTCGACGTGGCGAAGCTCGCCGGCCGAAGGTGTCCATCCTGCAAAAACGGCACCTTCGATCAGGGAGCGCTCGGAGCCATTTCCTGAAGCTCAACCCGCTGGCGACTGGCGAGCAGGATTGCCGACTAATGGATCTGAATGACCGCTTCGACAGGTGCCCGGGAGACCCCCAAATTCGGGCCTGATTTTTTGAAATCCTTTTGAAAGTGCCGATCAGACCACAACCCCGGTCCGTAAGTAACTCAAAATCAAAAGGAAAGAAAAGTGGAGGCGAGGGGAGTCGAACCCCTGTCCGAAATGCCTTCAGTGCTGGCATCTACACGTTTAGCTGACACTCGTTGCTTCGGATGGGATCAGCCCGTCAGCCGCGTCCCCCACCCTAGCGTCCTGTTGAATCTCACCGCCGGACCCGGTCGCCCGGTCCGCCAGCCAGCCTGTTGGTTGGTCGCCTTCCCCCTTAACAGGCATCAGGGTTCAGACGTTGCCGTCAATTAAGCAGCAAGTGCGAGCTCGTTAGAGTCTGCAATTATTCTGTTTGATCGGCTTTTTAGGAGGCCAACCGATCAACCTCCACGTGCAGCCAGCTCGTCGAACATCCCGTCGAAACCAGAACGCCCCCGTTTGCTGAGTCGGCGCAAGATGCCCCTGCCCCGCCGATTATTCAACCGGCAATTTTCCGGCATCCGGCCCGCGGAACACCGCCGGGTCGAAAACGGCGTGATTGATCGACGGCGCGAGCGGCTTGATCAGGCCGTTGCCGAGGTCGTAGATCCAGCTGTGGACGCCGACCTGCTGGCCGCGGTCCCACGCATCCTCGACGATGGTCGAGCGGGCGATGTTCTCGGCATTGGCCAGCACGTTGAGCTCGCACAGGCGGTCGATCCGCTCGGCGGGTTCGAGGTCCTGGAGTTCGTCCGCCCTCCGGCGCGCGATGTTGCGGATGTGGCGCAGCCAATTGTCGATGATTCCGTGCGGCACGGTCTCGAGCGCCGCCTGCACGCCGCCGCAGCCGTAGTGCCCGCAAACGATGACGTGGCGGACCTTGAGGACGTCCACGGCGTACTGGAGCACGGAAAGCATGCTGAAATCCGTTTGCACGACCACGTTGGCCACGTTGCGGTGGACGAAGACCTCGCCGGGCGCGAGGCCGGTGATCTGATTGGCGGGCACGCGGCTGTCGGAGCACCCGATCCAGAGGTACTCGGGGTTCTGCTGGGCGACCAGACGACTGAAGAAACCGGGATCCTCCTCGAGCTGGCCCGCAGCCCACTCACGATTCTTTTCCAGGAGGTGCTTCAGCGTCTGCATGCCGAAATCCCAATTCCGAAATCGTCATCGGGCAATCTCCAATCTTGAATCATCCCGTGGCCGACCTCTTCGCCAGCGACGCGGAACCCTCGAGACCCCGCGAGGCCTCCGCCGATGAACCGCTCGCCGCGCGGATGCGCCCGCGCACGCTCGACGAGATCCTCGGACAGGACCACATCCTCGGCCAAGGCAAGCTGCTGCGCCGGGCGATCGAGTCCGACCGCTTCACCTCGCTGATCTTCCACGGCCCCCCGGGCACCGGAAAGACCACCCTCGCCCACGTCATCGCCCGCACGACCGGATCCCGCTTCGAGGCACTGAATGGCGTCGAGTCCAACGTCGCCGAAATCCGCGCCAAGATCGATCAGGCACGCACCTACCGCGATCTCCGCAACCAAACGACCGTTTTGTTTATTGATGAGATCCACCGTTTCAACAAGTCCCAGCAGGACGTGCTGCTGCCTCACATTGAGAAAGCAACCGTTCGTTTCATCGGCGCAACCACCCATAATCCCTACTTTTACGTCAACTCGCCGCTGGTGTCCCGCTCCCAGATCTTTCAGCTTGAATCTGTTTCAAGCGAATGCTTGATTCAATTGTTGGAGCGGGCGATATCGGATTCGGATCGCGGCTTTGGCTCGATGGCGATCGAGGCTGAATCGGAGGCCCTGAGGCACCTGGCGGAGATGTCCGACGGCGACGTCCGAAAAGCCCTGACGGCGCTGGAGTTGTCGGTCCTGACCACGCCTCCCGCGGGGGATGGCACGATCCACCTGAGTCTGGCGGTCGCCGAAGAGAGCATCCAGCGCAAGGCGATTGCCTACGATGCGGATGGCGACGCCCACTACGACACCGCCTCGGCCTTCATCAAGTCCATCCGTGGCTCGGACCCCGATGCCGCCCTCTACTGGCTGGCAAAAATGCTCCACGCCGGCGAGGACCCCCGCTTCATCGCCCGCCGGTTGGTGATTTCGGCAAGCGAGGACATCGGTCTGGCGGACTCCAACGCCCTGCGGGTGGCGATGGACGCCCACCAGGCCTTTGAGTTCATCGGCATGCCCGAGGGCCGCATCCCGCTGGCCCACGCCACCGTCTACCTCGCCACGGCACCGAAATCGAACAGCGCCTACGCCGCCCTCGGTGCCGCGATGAAGGACATCGAAAAGGGCCGGACGCTGGCGGTACCGGAGCACCTGCGCACCAAGACCCGGAAAAAGCTGGCGTCCGCCAGCGGAACGGAAGACGAGAAACTCCAGTATCTTTACTCCCACGACTACGAGGGGGGCTACGTCCCCCAGGCCTACCTGCCCGAGGGCCGGAAATACTACACGCCCACCGAGAACGGCCTCGAGAAGCGGATCAAGGAGCGCCTCGACTACTGGCGGCAGCAGATGGAGCGGTAAGAACGCGCGACGCCGTCGCTCCCCGCGAACCCAAGAAGTCCCGAATCTTCCCCACGGCTCAAACTCCCGGAAAGGCAGGCAGCGACCGCCTTTCGACCCTTGCCGGGAAAAGAACACCTCGAGCCCAGCGATGCGCGACAGCGTCGCGCGCTCCATAAGAGCTTGTATTTTGTCTATTTTGCCCTTATTGAGCTTTTGTGGACAAAATATCGACTTTTCAACAACGGAACCCGACTCACTTGACGCGTCAGATTGGCCACCGGATTCGCGATCATCGCAAGGCCCGGGGTTGGACCCAGGCGGAGCTGGCCGAGCGGTCGGGGATCAGCCTTTCGACGCTCAAGCTGCTGGAGCGTGAGGGCAAGGGCTCGCTGCAGCGCCTGGCGAAGGTGGCGGTGATCCTCAATCTCGACGGCGGCCTGCGGGAGCTTTTCGCGGAGACGCCTGCCTATGCCTCGCTCGAAGCGGTTGAGAAGGCCACCCGCGGCTCGATCAGATCATGAAGCTCACCGTCCGCCATCTGGGCATTCCGGAGGGACCGGTCATTGGCCGGCTCTTCGAGGCACCCGACCACCGGGTCTTTTTTGAATTTGATTCCGAGTGGGCGGCACGTGGCATCGAGCTTTCGCCCATCTACCTCCCGGCCAACACCCCGGGCTCGGTCACGACGCCCACTCCCGCCTTCGGGCCGCTGTTCGGCTTGTTCGAGGACTCGATGCCCGATTGGTGGGGCACCCGGTTGCTGAAGCGGTTCTTTGACGAGAAGGGCATTCCGTGGCGGCGCGTGGGCTCCCTGCAGAAGCTGGCCGCCCAAGGCGACTATGGGATTGGGGTGCTGGGCTACGAGCCGGACGAAGCGCCTCCGGATTTCCGCTCCGAGGTCGCCATCGATGTGGCCGATCTGGTGGATACCGCGCGGCGGGTTTACGACGGTGAACCCGCCGAAGGAATCACCCAGCTGATTCGATCCGGGATGACGGCCGGGGGCGCCCAGCCCAAAGCACTGGTCCACCTCTCCAAGGACTTTGCCACACTCTGGCCCGGAGGCGGCAACCCACCTGAAGGCTCGTCGCCTTGGCTTCTCAAGTTCCAGCTCGATGCGGAGGGGATGGAGACGCGGGAAGAGCATGCCTGCCATCTGATGGCCGCTGCGGCAGGCATCCACGTGCCGGAGACCCGACTTCTCACCGACGCGCGCGGGCGGGCGCATTTCCTCACCCGTCGATTCGACCGCCTGGATGGTCAGCGTTTCCACGTCCACACCTGGTGCGGGCTGACCCACACATCGCCCGGCGACGGGCTGGACTATGCCGACCTGATGAATCTCGCGCGGATGCTTTGTGCCGAAGAATCCGCGGTCGATGAGTTCTTCCTTCGAGCGGTGTTCAACGTCAGTGTCGGCAACGACGATGATCACGGGCGAAATCACGCCTTCCTGATGGACTCCGAACACCAGTGGCACCCGAGTCCGGCCTACGACCTGACCTTTGCCTCCAATCCGCTCACGTCGAATCTCCGGAGCGCGGCCGTGAATGGCCGCCATGCGGAGCTGAAGCCCGACGATCTCCGCCGACTGGGCCGGGATCAGTCGGTCCGGCGGATCGACGAAAAAATCGGCCGGGTCATCGATGTCGTGCGGCGCTGGCCGGAATTTGCGGCCACGGCGGGCCTGCCGGAGGGTCATGCCGCCCGGTTGGCCACTGAAATGCCGACATCGAGGTGGTAATGGAGCGCCGATGATGAAATCGGCCCGGCTGATGCCGATTTCATCA
>NZ_JBISBU010000049.1:0-39684 GCF_044385805.1 Haloferula sp. A504 | reverse complement strand
CTTGCGGGCGTGGACCCATTCCTCCATCGCCACGGTCAGCGAGAGGTCGAAGCGGGCGGCGAGTTGCTCGCAGTATCGGAGCAGTTCGATGTCCCTCCGGGTCACCTCGTCACCGGTGGCGATGCCGTTGGTGAGTCGCACGGTGATCTGTTGGGCCACGACCTGGGCCTCGTCCGGGCAGGAGATGCTTCGCCTCCGTCGCCGGCCGCCCTCCTTCCAGGCGAGGGTGTGTTCCGAGTATCCATCGGCCCGGGTCATCGTGTAGATCTTCACGGCGGCAGGGCCGGTTCCGATCTGGATCACGCTGCTGCGTTTCTTCCGTTTGCGCGGGTTCATTGAACCCTTCGCCGGTGTCAACTTGTCGGAATTTTTGTCCGAAGGATTCGCCCTCGGCGGCTTCGGATTCCTGCGAGTTGCTTGCTTGGAGCGGGTTACGGGATTGCTCCCACCCTCTCCGCCATCGTCCGATGGCACTTTCTCACTGTAGCGGTCGGCTGAACTTAGAAATTTGTCCAGGGATCTTAGAAAATCGAGGCGGAGCCGTGCGAGAAGCGGCCCATCTCCCCACGATCTGCCAGATTGACGGCACTGATCAAGGTCGCTGTTCGTTTGTGCGACCCTGGTTGCATCAGCATTTCTCAAGGTTGCAAGGACCCCGAGGCTAAGATTGGGGCGATTTCAGCTGTTTCTCATCGAGGGTCGTCGTCTGAGGTCCAAATCCCATGGCGGTAGGCCATGCGCAGCCTGAGCCAATGTCCGCATCAGATCACAACGATACCGCATCGGTCGTCAGCCTGCTGACCAAGCATCAGCCGGACCTGTGGGCCTACGTGATCACCCTGATGCCGGGGGACCCGGACGCCGCGGATGTTCTTCAGAAGGTCAATTTGGTGCTCTGGACGAAGCGGGGCACTTTCAAACCTGGCACCAATTTCCGGGCCTGGGCTTTCTCAGTGGCCCGCTTCGAGGTGCTGGCCCACTTGAAGAAGAGGAAACGGGAGGGCCTTGTTCTTCTCGACGAAGAACTGCTGGATACGATTGCCGACGAAGCCCCCGATGCCCTCGCGCCTGGCGACGCGAAGCTGGCCGCACTGGAGCACTGCTTGCAGAAGATCCGCCCACAGGACCGCGCGCTCCTCGACCACCGTTACATGTCCAATCGCGGCTTGAGCGAGTTCGCCGAGCGCGTGGGCCGCAGCGTGTCGGCGCTCTCGGTGACGCTGCATCGATTGCGGGCCGGTCTCCGGCAATGCGTGAAGGAGCGACTGCGTGAAGAGGAGGCCTTGCCGTGACTCGAAACGAACTGGATAGCGCCATTCAGAAGGCGCTGGATGGCGCCCTCACGGAAAGGGAGTGCCTTGAACTTCGGGCCGTGCTGAAATCCGATCCCGCGGCCCGCGCGCTCTACTATGAGTACGCGGACCTGAACCAGTCGCTGGTCTATCGTCTGTCCCGCCTTTCTCCGGTCGATGCGGCCCGGTCCCTTGCTGATATCCGCTTGCAAGTCCAGAGCCGGCGGGCGGTTCGCCTTTCGATCGCCGCCGCGGCCGCGGTGTTCGTCGCCACACTGGTCGCCCTGAAGCTGATCTTCGTCCCCGACCCGCCCATCGCGGATTACCGGGTGGCACCCGGCAGCCTCTACACCCTTGAGACAGTCGACTCGGGAGAGGCCGCACCCGTTGACGGGCTGCACAAAGGCTCCGTCGTGAATCTCACACGAGGCAGCTTCGAGGTCGTCCTCCGCAACGGCAACCGCGGAGTGGTGCTGGCCCCCTCCCGGTTCGAGGTCCGCTCCGACAACGAAATCGTCCTGGAGGAGGGAACGGCCTGGTTCGAGGTGACGAAGGATGGCAGGGGCTTGCAAGTGGCCACCCAGAGATTGAAGGTCATCGACCTTGGAACGGCCTTCGGTATTCGCTCGATCCCGGGTTCGGACGACGAGGTGCATGTGTTTTCCGGCAGTGTCCGGGTGAGCAGTCCGCTCGATGCCGAGCAGACGCTTGCAGCCGGGGAGGCCCGCTCCTGCGGAGCCGCTGGAAATCTAATGGCGATCCCGGTGCAAGCCGACATGTTCCTTACCAGTTTGCCGGAGGAGGGTGGGGAGCAGTTCGCCAATGGCGATTTCGAAGCCGGTGCCCGCCCCGATGATGCGGACTTCGGCGTGTCGGCCACGGAGGCCCTGCTGCCGGGTTGGAACTTCGGCCGCGACGTGAGCGTGGCCCTCCGTTCGGGCACCGGCAAGCCGGGGTATGGTCAAGGCAACGGCACGATTCTCTCCTCCACTGCCGACGTGCAGGTCGGCTTTCGCAACGCTCCCCCTGGCTACGAGGTCGGCACTCCCGATGATTCGATCTGGCAGACCTTCGGCACCGTCCCCCTTCAGCAGTATGAGGTGAGCTTCGAAATGGGCGGCTTCTTTGCCTCCTCGGGTGCCCTCGAGGTCACTGCGGCGGTGTACGACGGCACGGCCACCACCGGCACGCCTTTGGCCCGGATCTCCGAGAGCCGCGTCGGCCAGAGCCCGCGTGACAACGGCTACAATCCACCGACCCGCTTCACCTTCACCGCGCGGTCCGGCCGGAGCACCCTCGTTCTCACCGAGACCAGCCCCCAGTCGGACAGTTGCTCGCCGGTCATCGACAATGTCACCGTCGTGGAAGTGCCGGAATAGCTGTGCTCGACGAGTGACACGCCCCGACAACTCCTGAAGCACCCACCTGGGGCCTGGTCGATCTCGCGTCATTTCCGCGGATTTCGGTCGCACTCTTCAAAAACCCGCGAGTCGCAGGTTAAGATCGTCACCCTTTCGGCTGTTTGTTGGTGCATCTCACTACCAGGGAGCCGCCGATTCTGGGGCGAGTCCTTCGCGGTCGCGAGCGAGTCATGACGCCAAGAATCCACAACACTCTGTTTTTTGCCTTCGTCGGACTTTTTGGTTCTGCACCTGTCGGGGCGGACACCGTGCTGGTCGATCACACCTTCGACGGAGTCGCGAACGACATCGGTCCGGCCTTTCAGCAGCTCTACAACGGCCAGGGCACGGCCAGCACGGATCCGAGCACCGGCTACATCGAAACCACCGGGATCAACAACGCCTCCATTGGCTTCAACACCGAGGCGGCCGTGGATGCCTCCACTGCCGCGGGATTCACGATCACATGGGTGGTGGATTCCTACTACGATTGGGGACTCGACACGGGAGCCGTTGGCGGCAGCTCCGTGCACTACAACGGCTGGTTCTTCGGCGTGGGAACGAGCACGTCCGACACCGGGACGGGCCTGTGGAACAACCATGATAGCCTCGGACTGCTGCTGGACGGCGGCAATACCTTCTCGGCCAACGATTGGTCGCTTGCTGCGAACTTTGGCGGCAAGGCATTCGCCTCACTCGGGACACCGGCGACCTATGCTTCACTGGCCGACGGCTTCACGGTCTCGCTGACGGTCAACAGCGACGGCACGTGGTCGGCGTCATCGACGGGCATGAGCACGGACATCAGCGCGACGGGCAATTTGGCCGACTTCACGACGCTGACTTACTCGGACATTGCGGGCTCGCTGGTCGCCAACACCACGATCCAGGGACCGAATCCAAGTACGACCGCCAGTCTGAATTACACCGTCACCAGCGTCACCTTGACCGTTCACGATGGTCCGTCGGCCTCGTCGGATCTCAAAGTCACTTCGATCACCCGGTCGGGAAGCACCGTCACGGTCGAATTCACCGGCGGAGTCGATGGACAGACCTACGACCTGAACAAGTCGACCACGCTCGATTTCACGACACCGGACATCAAGGATACGACCACCCTCTCGGGCGCCACGAGCGGAACGCTCGAAGACACGACGGCGACTGAAGACAAGGCCTTCTACCGGGTCGAACCGCAATAGATCATCCGCGCTGCGACCATCCACAGACTCCAATCATCCTCCCACGACAACCACCACTCAGATGAACTACCGCAAACTGACCGCCTTGGCCGCCTCGGCCCTTCTGTTCACCGTCCCGGCCGGTGCCGCGACCCTCCTCTCCAACGACTTCGGCGGCGGAGCCGACATCGGCCCTGGTTTCCAGCAGCTTTACAACGGCCAGGGAACCGCCAGCGCGGACCCGGCCACGGGCACGATCACCACCACGGGCGTCGACAACGCCGCCATCGGCCTCAACACTTCGGGCACGGTGGATGCCTCCGCCGCTCCGGGCTTCACGATCGAATGGGTGGTTTCCTCGTTTACGGGAGATTCCTTCAATGATGGCTCCGGTAGCCGGGTGAGATTCAACGGCTGGTTTTTTGGCGTGACCACCGACACCGGCAGCGGCGGAACGTCCCTCTGGAACAACACCGGGGAAGCTGTCGGTATTCTGATGGACGGCGGTAATTCTTACACCGACTGGTCCTTCGTTCAGAGAACCGGGGGCAGTCTGGATTCAAACACCGCCCTGAACGGCTCGCAACCGACCGTGGCCTCGTTCAATGACGGATTTACCGTCTCCCTGACGATCAATGACGACAACACCTGGTCGGCCTCCTCGACCGGTCTGAGCAACAACATCAGCAGCTCCGGATCGCTGGCGGCCGGGACCTATGCGACCATCGCCGGCTCGCTGGTCGCCAATACGACCATTCAGGGCACCCAAGTGGGCTACGTGATCGACAGTGTCACCTTGACCACCATCCCGGAGCCCACCACCGCGACCCTCTTCGGCGGCTTGCTTGTCCTGACCCTGCTACGCCGGCGCCCAGGCGCCTGATCTCCATCGAGCGGCAAACATCCCAATGAATGAGCATCGGGTCTCCTTCAAGGGAGACTACCGGCTCTCTGCGTCCTGACGTTGGGACGACTCGGGTTGAAATCCATCGGAAGCCGTTCCGTCATCATCCCGTCATGAACCCAAACCGACTTGCCCCCCGGCATGCCATCCGCTCAGCCACCCTGTTGGCCGCGGTCTTTCAAATGGCCCCAGCTTCCCGCGGGGCCGATCTGATCGACAACGACTTCGGCGTGGGAGCCGACACCGGCCCGGCTTTCCAGCAGCTCTACAACGGCCAGGGAACCGCCAGCGCGGACCCGACCACGGGCACGATCACCACCACCGGCATCGATAACGCCGCCATCGGCCTCAACACCGCGGGCACGGTGGATGCCTCGGCCGCTTCGGAGTTCACAATTGAGTGGGTGGTTTCCTCATTCACCGGCGATTCGTTCAACGACGGGTCCGGTAGCCGGGTGAGATTCAACGGATGGTTCTTCGGCGTGACCACCAACGCCGGCAACGCGGGTCCGGCCCTCTGGAACAACACCGGGGAAGCTGTTGGGATCCTTCTGGACGGTGGAAACACTTACACGGACTGGTCATTCGTTCAGAGAACCGGGGGCAGCTTGAATGCAAACACTTCCCTGAACGGTTCCCAGCCGACGGTGGCGTCGTTCAATGACGGCTTCACCCTTTCCCTGACGATCAACGCCGATGACACCTGGTCGGCATCCTCCACCGGCCTGAGCAATGACATCAGCAGCTCCGGTTCGCTGGCGGCCGGGACCTACGCGACGATTGCCGGTTCACTGGTCGCCAATACCACCATTCAGGGCACTCAGGTGGGCTATGTGCTTGATAGAGTCACCCTGGAGACGATCAGCAGCGACACCTCGGGTGACAACACCCCGCCCACGCCCGCCCAGATGTCGTGGACCCATCCACCTTCCGCCCTATCTGAAACCGAGATCACCATGACGGCGGTCACGGCCGACGATGACAATGGCGTGCAGTATCAGTTCACCCGCTGGTTCGATGGCTCGGTCCAGTTCACCAGCGATTGGCAAGGCACCCCGGGCTTCACCGACAGCGGCCTGCTGCCCGCCACCACCTACGGCTACACCGTCGTGGCCAGGGACCGCAGCGTGAATCAAAACACCAACACCGAGTCGTCGCCCGTCGCGGAAGCAACCACCAACGACGAGGGCACGGACCCGCCACCCAACGGCGGCTACGTGGCACCCTTCGTCGACAGCGATGGCGACAGCTACCGCGATGAGGCGGAAACCGCCCTCGGTTCGGATCCCAACGACCCCGCCGACTGCCCCGACCACACCCCGGCGCCCGCCATGCCGAACATCGTGATCATCTATGCCGACGACCTCGGCTTCGGCGACATTTCCCGCTACGGCAATCTCTTTGGCACAACGAGCGCCTCGCCCACGCCGAACGTCGACAGCCTGGCCGACCAGGGCGTGACCTTCACCCAGGCCCACTCCGCCAACGCCGTCTGTACCCCTTCACGCTACTCCCTGCTCACCGGCATCTACAACTGGCGCAATTTCCAGAGCATCTCCGGACACTACGGCTACAAGGCAGGGATCGACAACATCCCGCTCGACGGCGACGTCACCATCGCCGACTTCCTCAAGACGCAGGGCTACGATACGGCGGCCTTCGGCAAATGGCACCTCGGCGGCAAGTGGTATGCGCCCGGTACGAACAACCGCATCACCGGCAATCCCACCGACCCGTCGGCCGTCGATTGGACCCGCCGCATTGAAGGCCACGCCACCGACATCGGCTTCGACTATTTCCGTGGTCTGGGAACCGTGCTCAACATGGGCCCCTATGTCTACCTTCACGACGATATCGTCCACTACTGGGTGGAGGACACCGCGCTCAATACCTACGGCGACAAGCTGCCCAATGGTCGCAAGGGCTACTTCCGGCCCGCCACGGCAGGGGACAGCTTCCAATGGTTCACCAGCAGCCAATTGAACTCGACCGTGGTCGCGGGTCCGGATTCGCGGGAGAGCCTCGGCGATCCGTCCTATCGCCAGATCGACGCCGGCCCGATCATGATCGCGGACTTCGAGAGCTACATCGCCAATCGCACCACGACGGCAGACACCGATCCATTCTTCGCCTACGTGTCCCTCTATTCACCCCACAAACCGTGGGCGATCACCCCGGCCTTCAACAACAGCACCTATGGCGACTATGACTACGCACGGTGGATGGCCGAGGTGGACGACCGCATCGGCCGGATCATCGCCGCCATCGACGACAACGGCATGGCGAATGACACGCTGGTCATCTTCACCGCGGACAACGGCCCCGAGACCACCGCCATGGACCGCACGCTGTCCAATGGCGACGACGCCAACGGCCCCCTGCGTGGTGCCAAGCGCGACGTCTGGGACGGCGGCACCCGCGTGCCCTTCATCGTGCGCTGGCCCGGCCAGGCACCGGCCGGAATGGTGGTGACCGACGAGTTGATTTCCCAGGTCGACATTTTCCCGACCATCGCCGCCTTCCTCGGCCAGGAGCTGCCCGACACCACCGCTCCCGACGGCGAATCGTTCCTGAATGTCGTCCGTGGTCAGCGCAAGCCGGGCGAGGCCCGCAGCGGAATCGTGCTCTGCTCGTTCGGCGGTCACCTCGCATTGAAAGCGCCGGACGGATGGAAGCTGATCGACTCGACCGGCGGTGGCGGCAACACCTCCTCGTGGGACTCTGAGAATAACAGCATTCCCAGCGCCATTGGAACAAACCAGGGTGTTCCGAAGCAACTCTTCGAAATGCCGGTTGACCTTGGCGAGGACATCAACCGGATTGACAGCCTGACCGGCGATTCCGCCATCCGCGCCGAACTCGTGAATCTCACCGGTCGCGATCTGCTGGCCACGCTCGATCAACTCCGGACCAGCGGTGCCGCCGCCCTCGACGGGCGCGAGCCCGACAACGACGCCGACGGCATGAGCAATGCTTTCGAGACCCTCCACGGACTCGACCGTGACTCGCCCAAGGACGCCGCCCTCGACAACGACGGCGACGGCGCCGACAACCTTTCCGAAAGCATCGCCGGCACCGACCCCAACGATCGCGGAAGCGTGTTCCGCGTGATCGACCTGACGGACTCAGCCGCGACCCTGTCCGTGACCTGGCCGAGTGTCGCCGACCGGACCTACGAGGTTTTCTGGAGCACCGACCTCGGCGTCTGGACGAGCGACTCGATCCATCCGGGAACCGGGGAGGAGATTACCGTTCCTCTCGACAAGGCTGTGATCGATGCGGCGGACGGCAACTCCGGCAATCTGCGAGCTCTCTTTGTTAGGATTGGTGTCACGCGGTCTTGATCCGCGAGGAAATTGAACGAGAGTCCCATCCTCTCCGCCACCCACATCACGGAACAAACGGTAGATGGTGGAACGGGAACACCGGAAGCTTGCGCTCAGGGCGTCAATTCCGAGGGTGGGGTCGCCAAGCCGTGTCTCCAGAAACTCCCTCATCGCCGCGAATGTTGCCTGATCCGAAGCGGGTGAGCTGGCGGGCGAGCGCGAGGGACCGAGGAATCCCTCGAGCAGGCCGAGAAACCCGGCGGCCATCGCTGGTGCGTCCGCGCGGGTGGCCTGTGGCAGGGAGCACCAGGTTTCCCGCAGCGCGGTGCCCAGGATCCGGCCGGCGGGAGAATCGAGCTTCCAACTGACCACGGGCCGGGAGGCGTGCAGACAATCCCGGTGATGCTTCGCGCTACTCCGCCCGTAGATCGACACAGATCAGCCGTTCCTGGCCCCGCAGGTAGAGCCGTCCCTTGCTGAGGGCGAGGGGGCTCCAGTATTTGAGGTCGAACTTCTTGCCAAGGTCCGAGCCGAAGACGTTCGCTTCGGCCAGCAGGCGGAAGCCTTCGGGCGACGGCTTGACCAGTCGCAGGACGCCGTTCTCACCGTCCTGGATGATGAGCATGCCATCGGCATGGATCATGCCGCCACGGCCCATGAAGGGCTCGGTTCCGGTGTTCCAGAGTTCCTTGCCATCAAGCGTCCAGCAGCTCAAGCCGCCGGTCTCGCGCTTGCTCTTCACCTTGTGGTTCGAGTTTTCGTTGGCGAGGAAATAGAGATGGCCTTCGATCACGATGGCGGGGTGGACCTGGGAGCCTTTGTCGGTGGACCAGAGTTCGGTGATCGCGTATTCACCGTCCGTCTTCCTGACCTTCAGCATCTTGGAGCCGCAGTCGTAGCCGCCGGTGACGAAGATCCGGTCCTCGCCGACCTGGGTTGCGACCGGGATGGGGATCTTGTTGTAGTAAAGGCCGGTCTGCCAGAGGACCTTGCCGTCGGTGGGGCGGTAGCTGGTGATCAGTCCCTTCTTCGCGTCCTTGTCGGTGACCGAGATCATGACGACATGCTTCTCCCCGCCGATCTCCAGCACGGTGGGTGCCGAGTGGGAGTCGCCGATCGGCCCGCTCTTCCAGAGCTCCTCGCCGGTGGTCTTGTCGATGCCGGCGACTCCGGTTTCTTCCCCGAAGGGCGTGACGATCAGCGCGTCACCCTCGACGAGCGCAGGCTGGGCCCAGCCCCATTTCGGGGTGGCGCCCTCGTAGCGTTCGCCGAGCTTCACGTCCCAGACGGGCTTGTGGGTCCGGCGGTCGATGCGGAAGACGCGGCCGAAGGCGTTGACGAAATACACGGCGTCGTCCTCGACGGTGGGGACGCTGCGCGAGCCTGGGAAGGGCGGCTCGCCCTCGGCGGCGTTCTCGAAGCGCCACTTCTCCTTGCCGGTGGCGGCGTCGAGACACAGCAGGACGTCGGATTCGCCGCGCACCCGGTCGATGAGGAAGACCTCGTCGCCGACCACGGCGCAGCCGCCGAAGCCGACCTCGAGCTGCTTTTCCCAGAGGACGGGCGGGCCGTTCTCGGGAAAGCTGCGGACCAGGCCGGTCTCTTCGGACACGGCGTCGCGCGAAGGGCCGAGGAAGCGAGGCCAGTCCTTCGCGGCAGCGGTGAGGAGCAGAAGGGTGAAGAGGAAGGGGAACTTCATGGTGCGATGGCATTCAAACGAAGGGGAACCGGGCACGAAAGCAAGGATCTTCTGCCGGCAGCCGAGGCTCCTCGGCCGGCGTGTTCCCGGGGAAAGAAGGAGGAGGCGCCGTCCTCCGGCCAACGGCGAAGGCCTGGCGCGCGGGCGACGCGCTCAGGCACCTTGCCAATCGCGGGGCGGGCGCCGATAGATCGGGCTGGCCTCGAACGATTCGCCTTCGAATGCCTCGCGCCCGGGGTCCCATTTCACGGTCTTGCCGGTGCGCACGGCGAGGTGCCCGAGATGGAGGGCAGTGGCGAGCCGGTGGCCGGCCTCGGCGTGGTAGGCGGGCTTGCTTCGCGACTTCATGCAGTCGAGGAAGTCGCGGTGCTCGATCGGCGGCCGGGGCCAGTAGTCGGCGGTGTCGGGAAACTCGGCCACCCGCAGGATCTCCGGATCGCTGGCCGACCAGGCACCGTTCCAACCCTTGCACCGGACCCAGCCATTGCTGCCCTCGAACTTGATGTCGACCTCGCCGGCACCGACTTTCATGACCACTCCGTTGGCGTAGCGGTAGTCGAGGTCGAAGCGGATCGGCACGTCACTGTGGAATTTCTCCGGATCGGGCAGCGGCCCGCTGCCGAAGACCTCGACCGGGCCGAGGTGCTCCATGCGGGCGCCGATCTGCGCGGTGTCGATGAGGTGGGAGCCCCAGTCGGTGATGACCCCGCCACTGTAGTCGAAGAGGGTGCGCCAGTGCTGGGGGTCCGGTCGGGTCGGCGTGTACTCGTGAAAGGGTGCGGGCCCGAGCCACAGGTTCCAGTCGAGTCCGGCGGGGACCGGTGCGGGTTCCTCGAGCGGGAAGGGCGACTTGGCGGGGAGGGTGACGTGGATGGTCTTCAAGTCGCCGATCAGTCCCGCGCGGACCCATCCGGCGAGGCGGTAGTACTTGACGAGGTAGCGGTCCTCGATGCCCCACTGGAAGACGGCCTTGCGCTTCATCACCTCGGTGACGAGCTCCGAGCCCTCGGTGATCGTGAGGGTCGGTTTTTCACAGAACACATCCTTGCCCGCCCGCAGGGCGGCGAGCGAGAGCGGGACGTGCCAGTGGTCCGGCGTCGAGATCACGATCGCGTCGAGGTCGTCGCGGGCGATCAATTCGCGGAAGTCCTGGGTGACGGTGCAGTCGGTGTTGCCGTGGTGCTGGTCGACCTCGCGTTTCGCCCGCTCGGCGGCGGAACGCCGGACGTCGCAGACGGCCAGGGTGACCTGGTCCGGTTGGTTGAGGAAGGTACGGAGGTTGCGCCCGATGCCCTGGCTTCCCATGCCGATGTGGCCGAGGGTGATCTTGTTCGACGGGGCGTCCTTGCCGAGCAGGCGCGACGGGATGATCAGGGGGGCGGAGGCCGCGGCCAGTTGCGCGAGGACTTTGCGGCGGCTGGGCTTGGGCGGGGAGGAGTCGGTGGGCTTCATTTCGTCGAGTGCGGAAGGGTGAACCCTTTGGAAGGGCAGGCGTCCGGGTGGAGGGAGCCCGGCGAGGGAAAGAGGAACGAGCCGGGCGCGGACGCCCGGCTCGATCGGGTTCAGGCGGGAGGCTGGTCGGGGCCTTCCGGATGCTCCGGCTTCAAGGGCGGGGGCGTGGGCTCCACGGGAGCCGGTTTCGCCGGCTTTGGAGCGGCTTTGGCACCCTCGCCGAGCTTGCCGAGGTATTCGGGCAGCTCGATGCCGGCATTGCGGCTGATCTCGTGGAGCGGCGGCAGCGAGCCGACCAGTCCGGAGACGAAGTTGGCGGTGCTGCTCTTGCCGTCGGCTCCCGGGCCGCTGTCCCAGACGGTGACCTTGTCGATCTTGAGGTTGGAGATCGCCTTGGCCTGCTCCTCGACCAGCTTCGGCAGCTGTTCGATCATCAGCAGCAACGAGGCGAGGTCCTTGTCGCCATTGGCGGCACCGACGAGGTCGGCGAAACCGCGGGCCTTCTTGGTGAGGATCTGCTCGGTACCTTCCGCTTCGGCCTCGAGGCGGAAGCGGAGACCATCCGCCTCGGCCTGTTTGACGGCCTTGAGGCCGTCGGCCTCGGCCTGCTTCTGCAGGCGGACCGCATCGGCCTCACCGGCCTGGGTGCGGCGGATGGACTCGGCACGGGCCTCGGCGTCGACGATCGCCTTCTGCTTGGCGATCTCGGCGGGCACGATGACGTTGGCCTCCTGCGATGCCTTCTCGCGGTTGGCGCGCTCGAGCTCGGACTGGGCCTCGGCCTTGTAGGCTTCCTGCAGGGCGGCGGCGGCCTTGACCTTTTCGGCGGCGGACGCGGCGCGTTCGGCCTCGGCTTCCTTGACCCGGCGGTCGGCGTTGGAGTTGGCGATCTCGACCGTGGCGGTGTTCTCACCATCGGTCGCCTTGGCATTGGCGTTGGCGACCCGGATCCGCTGGTCGCGCTGGGCCTCGGCGGCACCGATGTCGCCGTCGCGCTGGGCTTCGGCGACCTTCACCTTGGCCTCGGCGATCGCCTTCGAGGCGGCCTCCTGGCCGAGGGCGTCGATGTAGCCGGACTCGTCGGTGATGTCCTGGACGTTGACGTTGATCAGGCGCAGGCCGACCTTCTTGAGTTCCACTTCCACACCCGTGGAAATATTGGCAATCAGCTTGTCGCGGTCGGCGTTGATTTCCTCAATGTCCATCGTCGCGATGACCACCCGCATCTGGCCGAAGATGATGTCCTTCGCCAGCTCCTTGATCTCGGCGAGTCCGAGACCGAGCATCCGCTCGGCGGCGTTTTCCATGATCCCGGGCTCGGTCGAGACACCGACGGTGAAGGTCGAGGGCGTGTTGACCCGGATGTTCTGCTTCGAAAGAGCGCCTTCGAGGCGGATGTCGATGGGCAGCGGGGTGAGGTCGAGGTACTGGTAGCCCTGGATGATGGGCCAGACGAAGGCGGCACCGCCGTGGAAGCAGTTGGCCGACTTGCCGCCAGCCACCTTGCCGTAAACGACCAGCAGCTTGTCGGAGGGGCAGCGCTTGTAGCGGGTGATGAAGGCGATCACCACAGCCGCGAAGAAAATCACGATGGCGATGATGACGATGGCAGGCGGGATATCCGCGAGGATCATGGGATGTGTCATTGGAGTTGTGTTTGGGGTTGGGAGCTAGATTCCTTCAACGTAGAAGGAGGTGGGTCCGTCGAGGCCCGTGATCCGGACTTTTTCGCCGGGTGCGATGGCGCCAGGCTCGCGCTTGCGGGCGCTGGCGGTGACAAGGCGACCCTGGATGGTCACCTGGATCTGGCCGCCGCCGTCGTGGTTGTCACCGGGAATGGTGACGTAGACGGTGGCATCCGAACCGATGGCGGACTCGTACTCGAGATTGCCACTCGATTGGAGTCGCAGCAGGGTGCGGATGACGAAGAACATGGCGAGCATCAGGCCCAATCCCGAGCCGACTCCAATGGCGGTGGCGGCGAGGGTGCCGAGTCCTCCCTCGAGGGCGAGTACGCCGCCCCAGCCGAAGCCGAGGAAAAAGGCGCTGATCGTGTGCGAGGAGAAGAGTCCGAGGCCGGAGGCGTCGGGCGAGCCGATGTCGAGGTGGAAGAAGTCAAAGAAGCCGTCCACCCCCATGCCGAGGAGTGCCAGAAGCGTCTGCAGGATGGTGAGCCCGAGGGCCACGATCGCGATGGCGTAGAACACCTGCAGCGAGAAATCGAGAGAGGTCCACCAGTCGGTCATGGGTTCGGGGGTTCGGGGTTGATGGGCTCCGGCCAGGCTCGTGGGAACCCGTCCATCACCGATACGTTAGGAGAGTAGGATAAGGGATACGGGCTTGTCCCCTCCAAACATGCGGCATGTTTTGTAGCGGGTGGTTAGAAGGGGCCTCCGGGCGGCTTGAGGAACACGGAGAAGACCGGGCAAGGCGCTTGGAGGGGTTTGGTTCGGCGGATACGCTACCATTCCCCACCTCCGGACCGAAGCCCGGTGCCGCTCAGTGCCGCCGAACCTTGCCGGAGGCGGTGAGGGGGATCTTGTCGACGAACTTGTAGCGGAGCGGGACCTTGTAGGCGGAGATGTGCTCGCGGCAGTATCGCTGCAGGGCGACCGGCTTGGGAGGAGATCCGGGGTCGGAGGGGATGATCTCGGCGGTGGGGATCTGGCCCATCTGCGGGTGATCGTGGCCGATCACACGGCTGCGTTTCACCCCGGGGTGCAGGTTGAGCACGGCCTCGACCTCCTCGGGAAAGACCTTCATGCCGGCGACGTTGATGACCGACTTGAGGCGGCCGACGAGGGTCAGGTCGCCATCCGGGTCGCGGACGACGAGGTCGCCGCTGGCGAAAAAGCCGTCATCCAGCGGGTCGGGATTCCAAGGGACGAGGTAGGCATCGAGCAGGCCCGGGCCGCGGACATGAAATTCGCCGGGTTGGCCGTCGGGAACCGGTTCGCCGTCGTCGCCTCGCAGCTCGACCTCGTAGTCGGGGAGCGGCCTGCCGAGGGCCCCGGGCTTTTCCAGCGGGGCATCGAGGTTGAGGACGGAGAGCCCGACCTCGATGATGCCGAGTCCCTGGACGAGGGGTTGTCCGAAGCGCTGGTGGAAGGCGATGGCGGTGGCCTCGGGGAGCTTGGCAGCGGTGGCGACGGCGAGGCGCAGCGAGGGCCAGTGGAAGTCGCCGGGGTCGGCGGCGAGCTGGGCGAAGTGGAAGGGAGAGCCGTAGATGATGGTCGCCTGATGCCCCTCGGCGCAGGCGAGGATGTCCTCGCGGGTGGGGGAGGACTCGAGCAGGGTGAGCGCACCGGCGTGGAGGTAGAGGACGATCGAGACGGCGAAGTGGTGGGCCATCGGCAGCATCCACAGGATGCGGTCGTCGGGGCCGATCTTCATGCCCCGGTTGGCGGCGGTGATGCGGGCGAGCAGGCTTTCGTGGGAGAGGACGATGCCCTTGCTGCTGCCGGTGGTGCCGGAGGAGAAGCGGATGAAGGCGGGGTTGAGGGACTGGAAGGCGACTTCGGGGAAGGCGGGCGGAGTGCCGAGTGATCGGTGATCGGTGATCAGTGAGTAGTCCGCGACTCCGTCGCGCTGGGGTTGCCCTTCAACAATGAGGTCGAGGGAGGTGGTGCGGATGATTTCGTCGCGCTCCTCCTCGGTGAGTTCCTCGGCGAGGGGGACCAGGCAGGCATCGGCGAGGAGGATGCCCATGGCGAGGATGATGTAGTCGAGGCCGTTGGGGCAGTGAAGCCCGACCCGGGGGCGGCGGCCGAGCGGTGCGGCAGCTTCGCGGATCGCGTCGGCGACGGGGCGGGCGGAGGAGAACAACTCGCCATAGGTGACGAGGCGCCGGCCGTCGTGGATGGCCGGGCGGTCGTCGGGGTGGAGTCGGGCGATTTCCTCGATGAGGTTCATGAAGCTTCGCTGGAGATGGGTGATGGGTGTGGTGGTCCTGGAGGGTGAGGGAGTTGTTGTTAGGATGTGGCGGAAGATGCCGGCTTCATAACCGGCGCTCCACCTGCAGGCTCGCCTTGGAGGTCGGCGAGGAGCGTGGTCTTGAGGAGTTGGAGTTCCTCGGCGGACAGGGTGCCCTCGCGCCAGGAGAGGGTGCAGGAAAGTCGATCGGACCTTTCGCTGAAGAAGATGCCGAGACCCGGAGGATCGGATACCGAAGGGACGTGGAAGCCGTCGAGGATGCTCTGCCCGAAGAGAGTCGTGCTGGCCGCGGCGAACTGTCCGGTGTGGGAGTGGAAGAGGGTGCAGATCTCGCCCTTCAGATAGTGGCTCGCGGGCTTGAGATAGAAGCGCGACGGGCAGCGCTCCATGAGTTTCATGAGGGCCTCCATGGCGGTGGGAAGCTTGCGGCGGAGGAAGTCGAGATACTTGCGGTGAAGGGTGCGGGTGGTGTCGCCGAGGCCGCCGAAGTCGCCGGGTGCCAGCATCAGCGACCAGGCGACCATGTGGTTCTGGAAGAGCGGGCGCCTGGCGGGGTTCGCCGTGCGCTGGACGGGCAGCGAGAGCAGGACCGGGATTTCGTCGCCGGCGTGGCGGAGCCCGATGACCGCGCGGGTAGCGCGGGCGGCGATGGCGGCGAAATACGGGAGCATGAGTAGTTCGCCGGCGGTGCTTGCCATCCGTTGGCGGATCGAAGCGGTCTCTTCCGGGCTGAAGCGGAGGATTTCGAAGCGTGGGGAGCGGGCCGGGTGCCGGTGCCGGTGAAGCGAGCGGATCCGCCAGGTGGGGAAGGAGCGCATCTCCTCGACCATGGGTTTGGCGGCCTTCCAGAGATCACCATGGGAGCCGGTGGCCTTCGTGGTTTCGCCCCAGTCCTGGCGGGGTGAGTCGTCGGCTTCGTCGAGATCGGCGATGAGTTTGTCGATGCCGATGGCGTCGAAGAGCGAGTGCGGCCACAGCAGGACGAGGGCCCAGCGGCCGGGGGCGAGGGGGCGGGCGTGAAGTTCGAGGTTCGGGCCGGGAGCGCGGATGTCGATGCGGGGATTTTCCAGCAGTCGGGCGAGAAGGGGTTCGAGCGGGCCGGCGGGGTGAATCTCGATGGGAAGCGGATCAGGACCACCGGGATGCCAGCGGGCGATGAAGTCGACGCCGCGCCGGAGCCGGGCGTTGAGCAGCGGGTGGCGTCTGGCGAGTCGGGCGGCGGTGGCTTCGAGGGTGCCGGCATCGGGTTCGCCGGAGAGTTCGATGACGGTGGCCGAGAGGTGCGCGCCCTGGCCCGAGCGCCGCATGTGCGATTCGAGCGCGAGCAGGAAGGCGTCGCTGGTGGTGGCGGGGATCAAGGGGAATGACGAATGACGGATGACGGATGACGGATGACGGATGACGAATGACGAATGACGAATGACGAATGACGAATGACGAATGACGAATGAATTGTTGCGAGATGAAGCTCGCGGTCCGTTGGGGGTCAGGCTTGTTTCGACTTGATCAGGCGGGTGATGGCCTCGGGCGTCTGGAAGTTTTCGCGGGAGAGGTCGGCGGGATCGATGGTGACGGAGAAGCGTTCCTCGACGGCGAGTTGGAGTTGCATGATGGCCATGGAGTCGAGTCCGATCTCGAAGAGGTCGGTATCGGCTCCGATGTTGCCGTCGTGATCGAGTATTTCTTCGCGGAGGATCTGGGCGAGTTCGGTTTCCATGAGGGTCAGAGCCGGGCGGCTGCGGATTTTCCGGAGTCGAGTCCCTGCTTGTAGCACTGCGGGGCGAGTCGGTTGGAGAAAATTCCGGGGAAGGGGGTGGTGGATTCGTGTTCGATGAGTCGCTTGCCTCGCTGTCGGCAGAGGTCGGCGCGCAGGCGGTGCAGTTCGTTGCAGGCGGTGTGGTGGGCGATACCGACGACGTTGGCCACGGTTTCCCAATTCACGTTCGGGCCGGTGCCGGGTTCGTGGCGGATGCGGTGGATGAGGATGGTGTCGATCCCGGGATCGTCGATGAGATGCTCGAAAGGCAGCTCGGCGGCGATGCCGCCGTCGAGGTAGCGGTCGTCGCCGACATCCTGGATGGTGAAGAGGCCGGGGACCGCGCAGGAGGCCATGACGAGTTCGGCGAGCGGTCCGGAACGGCGGATGGCCGGAGTGGAGCTGGCGACGTCGGTCACGGCGATGTCGAGCGGAAGGTCGGCGAGGTCGCGGTCGCCGAGCAGCTTGCGCAGGTGGGCGACCGTCCGCTTTCCGGTGAAGAGCCCCGACGACCAGAAGGAGGTGAGCACGCCGGGAAGCCGCCAGAGCACGCCGGGGTCGGCGAACGAGAAGCGCAGGTGATGGCAGAGGGCGGCGCGCCGGAGGTCGTCGCCACGCAGCCCGCTGGCAAAAAGGGCACCGGCCAGGGCACCGGCCGAGGCCCCGGCGACGCGGTCGGGGACGAACCCGGCCTCCACCAGCCCGTTCAGGAATCCGGCATGGGCATAGACGCCGAGAAAGGACGAGCCGAGGACGACGGCGGTCTTTCCGGGGGTGGACGGGACGGGATCGGGCATGGACGAAGCGGCCGGAGTCTCAAGTTTCCGGTTTTCACTTTCAAGAGTTGGGGTGAGATTCGGGCGCGATGACCGAGACCGCGGTGAAATACAAGTTGGGCAACGAGAAACTGATCAAGGTGCTCGACGGGGCCTCGGCGCACCTGCGCGGCTTGCTGGAGAAGCAGGGTCGGCCGGACGGCGGGCTGCGCATCGCGGTGATCGGCGGCGGATGCAGCGGGCTGCAGTACAAGATGGACCTGGTGGATGGTCCGCGCGACCGCGACATCATGGTGCCGAGCAACGGCGTGAACGTGGTGATCGACCCGAAGAGCGCGCTTTTCGTGAGCGGCAGCGAGCTGGACTATTCCGACGACCTGCAGCAGGGCGGCTTCAAGGTGAGCAACCCGAATGCGGTGGTGACCTGCTCGTGCGGCGAGAGCTTTGCGGCGTGATCGAGTCCGGAGCACGGAGCCTGGAGATGGATGCGTTTGAAGAGCTGGGGCTGGAGCGGCGGCTGGTGCTGGGGGAGGCGGAGTTGGACGCGGCGTTCGCGGCGGCGGGAAAGAAGGCGCACCCGGATGCCGGTGGCACTAAGGAGGCCTTCGAGCGGGTGGGCCGGGCGAAGGCGACGCTGGCGAGTCCGGTGTCGCGGCTGAGGCACTGGCTCGAGCTGGAGGGGTTCGAGGGGGATCTGCGCGGGACGGTTTCCGCGGGAATGATGGATGTGTTTGCGGAGCTTGGGGCACTGCTGCAACAGGTGGATGGGTTGCTGCGGGAGCGCGAAAAGGCGTCGAGCGCCCTGGCGAAGGCGATGCTGGAGGGGCGGACCCAGGCGGCGCGCGAGGAGCTGGAGGCGATGCAGGAAAAGCTGGAGGCGATGATGGCGGAGCGGGTGGCGGTTTTTTCCGAGGTCGAGGGCGGGGGAAGGGACGGCTGGGAATTGGCGCGGGAGTTGGGGTTTCTGGAGAAGTGGCGGGCCGGGGTGCGCGAACGGTTTGCGGGGCTTTGGTGAGGGCGGCGGGCGGCAGACGGCGTCTTGAATGACGAATGGGGTGAAACACCCAAATACCCAAAGGAAGTCCGAAAACCGAAATTCCAAGTAGGGGTGCCTCCCACGTGACCAGCCTGTCTCCACGACCTTAGTGCTTCGGTATTCCTTCGTGCTCGGGTCTTTGGGTGGTTCGTCATTCCCCGGCGTATCGATGGCAGGCCGGATGGAAGACCCCCTGAAGGGGGAACTACGAACAGAGGTGGCGGGCGTTTGAGGTTGAGGGTTGCATCGCGGGAGATGCGGCGGGAACGTCCGCGGCGATGGACGAGGTGATGATTGGAATCGATCTGGGCACGACGTATTCGGCAGTGGGGGTCGTGGAGTCGGGCTTTCCGATCCTGTTGGCCAACGAGGAAGGGCGGCGGGTGATTCCCAGCGCGGTTTGGTTCGGGGACGGCGCGGTGGAGGTGGGTGAAAAGGCGCTGCGGCGGCGCGGGGTGTCGCCGGTGGTGACAAGCGTGAAGCGGCTGATGGGACGCCGGCCGGGTGAGGTGGACGACTTTCCACTGCCGCTCGACGAGGGCGACCGGGTGAGGGTGCTGGGCCGGACGCCCGAGGAGGTGAGTGCGGAGATTCTCAAGGAACTCAAGCGGATCGCCGAATGGCGGCTGGAAACGGAGGTCCGCAAGGCGGTGATCACGGTGCCTGCCTACTTCAACGACGCCCAGCGCTCGGCGACCAAGCGGGCGGGTGAACTGGCCGGGCTGGAGGTGGCGCGGATCGTCAACGAACCCACCGCCGCGGCCCTGGCCTACGGTCTCGACAAGCTCGGCGAGAAGGCGCGGGTGGCGGTTTACGACCTCGGTGGCGGCACCTTCGACCTTTCGGTGCTCGAGATGCGCGACGGCGTGTTCCAGGTCCTGGCGACCCGCGGTGACACCCGGCTCGGGGGCGACGACCTCGATGCGGCGCTGGCCGGGTGGTGCGCGGAGAAAGCCGGTGCCGGTGCCGTGGACGGGCGGATGATCAAGGAGGCCGAGCGGGTCAAGCGGGCGCTTTCCGCGGACGGGGAGGCGGTGTTCCGGGTGCCCTTCGTGGACGGAGGGGAAAGCATCGAAGTGGCGGCGACCCGCCGCGACTTCGAGCACCTTGCGGCGCCATTCATCGAGCGGACGATCGATTGCTGCCGCCGGGCGATGCACGACGCCGAGCTTTCGCCGGCCGATCTCGACGCGGTGGTCCTGGTCGGAGGCAGCACGCGGATCCCCGCGGTGCGCGAGGCCGTGTCGGCGTTCTTTGACCGGGAACCGGATCTTTCGCAGCATCCGGACGAGGCGATCGCGCTGGGAGCGGCCATCCAGGCCGGCGTTCTGACCGGGGCGGTGCGCAAGGTCGTGCTGCTCGACGTGACGCCCCTGAGTCTGGGAATCGAGACCTTCGGCGGGTTGATGAACGTGTTGATTCCGCGCAACACCACGATTCCTGCCAAGGCGGGTGAGATGTTCACCAACGCCGTGGCGGGTCAGCGCTCGATGAGTCTGCGCGTCCTGCAGGGCGAGCGCGAAATGGCCCGCGACAACTGGCGTCTCGGCGAGTTTGAAGTGGCCTTCGAGCCGGCGGAGAAGGGCCGGGCCCGGGTCGGGGTGCAGTTCCGGATCGACGAGAACGGCATCCTCGAGGTGCTCGCGCGCGATACGGCGACGAACCGCGACACGGTGCTGGAGATCCGGGATGCGGCAGTGGATGTGGACGACGAGAAGGTCGAGACCATGGTCAGCGAGTCGGTCGAGCATGCCTTTGACGACATGGCGGAGCGGGTTTTCACCGAGGCCCGGCTGAAGGCCGAGGAGTTGCTGCCGGCGGTGGAGGCCGTGCTTTCGCAGGGTGACGGGATCGTCCCCGAGGAGGAGGTGGCCGGGATCCGCGAGGCGGAGGCCACGGTGAGGGAGGCGCTGGATTCAGGCGACGCGAACCGTCTCAAGGCCGCGGTGGAATCCCTCGACAAGGCGACCGAGGCGGTGGCGGCACGGATGGTGGAAAGGGCGATGGAGGAGGCGCTCGAGCGCCGGATGGGTGGATGAGCGCGCGCTTGCCGATACCCGGCGTTCGCAGCAGTCTCTGGCAGGCGGCTTGATGAACGAACAGGAACCATCCGGTGAAAAACCGCGCGGGGTCGAGGTGCGCGTGATCGGTGGCGAACCACCGGCCGGATGGGAGCGCATGGAGGACCCCGAGGAGGTGGTGCGACTGGTGAAGTCGGGAGTGAAAGGAGCGCGCCGCGTGGACGAACTCGAACCCGCCGACGGGGATGAGCAAGAGTACCGGTCGCGCCGGAAAGGCTGGAGTGTCTGGAAGTGGACGCTGGTGATGGGCGGGTCGATTCTGGTGCTGGTCGCCGCCTCGGTGGCGATCCTGGTCGCCGCCCGCGAGGACGACCGCCCTGGTCGCGAGCTCTACGGGGGAGTCGAGGTGACTTACGAGGTCGGGGAGGATCCGAACGATCCCTTCGTCGAAACGGCGACCCGGCAACTGGGCGAAGCGCGGGAGATGGTCGCGCGCCTCGCGGCGGCGGATGATGGGGAAGAAGTCTCGTCGCTTTTCCGGGACGAGCCCGGCATCCGGGTGATCCGGCGAGAGCGGTGGAAACCACCGGCATTGGATGAGGAGCGGATCGCGCAGTTGAACTTCGAGATGAAGGAGGGCGGGGAAGGTCGCGAGTGGATGGTGCTTTCGGGCAAGGATTCGCTGCTGAGGCCCCTGCGCTTCGTCTTCGTTTCGGAGGATGACGAACTGCTTTTCGACTGGGGCGCGAGTGTCGGTGCGAATGCTCCGGGTTTGGCGGATTTCCGCGAGTCGGCCCCGGGAGCCGAGGCCGACTTTCGCGTCGAGGTGCAGCCCGACCACTTTTACACCAGTGATTTTCCGGAGGATCGATACCGCTGCTACAAGCTTGCGGATGTCTTTGCCGATGCCTTTGCGTGGGGGTATGTGCCCATCGGATCCGCCGTGGCTGAAGCGGTGGCCGGGGAGATGCATCTGGAGGGGACCATCCTTGAAAGCGAGCCGATGTCCCGGATGCTGGTGCGCTTGCGCAATGTCGGCACCGCGGATCGCGGGCAATTCGAGTTGATCGAGGTCGTCGCAGCAGATTGGATCCGCTGGGAAGACGACTGATGCCGGAAGAAGGAGGATGGTTTCATTGCGGGCGCTGCGGACACTTGTTCCGGGGCGTGGTGGGGCAGTCGTGTCCGGAGTGCGGCGGGCACCCGGTGGTCGAGGAGAAGGAAATCACCTTCCTGCAGGCCGCCAGCCAGTTCCGGAGTGAGGCGTCGGCAAAGCCGGCCCCGGCGAGCCCGCGGAAGCCTGCACGAAGAAGGAAGCGCAAGAAGGGCGGCCTGATGCTGTTTGTGGTCGGCTGGTTTGTCTTCCTCGTCCTGCTGGTCGGGCTGGTGTCCTTCCTCCGCCAGAACGAGGGTTCGGGAAGCGGCTCCGGAGGGTCGGTGACCGAGGCGGCCGAAGACCAACGGGCGCTCAACGAGGCCTGGCAGAAGTGTTCGGAGCAGGTGGCCGACTTTCTCAAGGAGACGATGCCGGAGCGGCGGGTCAAGGCGGTGCACGACCCGACCGAGACACTGCGGAGGATGGTGCGCTACGGAGGGGTTTCGCTGCGGATTGACGACGAGGAGGAGAGAAAATGGAAGCGGTTCCAGCCGATCGACATCGACGGACAGCGGGCCTACGAGGGGGTGATGGAGTTTGCCGACGGCCGGCGTGCCGAGTTCGTCTTCCTGCCGGAAGCCGACGGGGAATTCGGGATCGATTGGCCCAACCTCGTCCGGTATTCCGAGCACCCATGGTCCCTGTTTCTTTCCGGAAGCGCGCCACCGACGGGTGAGTTCCGTCTGTTGGCGAGACGACGGGCGGGTTCCAGCGGGCAGGTCGGGGACGTGACGAGCATCGTGCTTTTCGCCCCGGATCCTTGGGATCCGGAGCGTCTGGGGCCGCGCTCGCCGGAGGTGGAGGTCGCGCCGGGGTCGCGCACGGCGCGGATGCTCGAGGCGGCATTCCGCCTGCGCGAGGACGAATCCGGCGCCTTCGGAAGCAAGCTTCAGCAAGAAGACCCTCGGTCGATGGTCCGGATCCGGGCCAAGCTACGGCGCCACGATCCCGGGGGGGAGGGTGAGTCCGCGCGCTTCGAGATCGATGAGATCCTTGGTTGCCACTGGATCTCGGTGGAGGACCCGGGCGTGGATGTGCCCGACGAGTGATCTTGGTTTCAGCCGAGCAGCCCGCGGCGCATCGCGGCTTCCGGATCGCGATCGGGGAACCAGTAGCGGAAGGCGGCGACGCCCTGGTGGAGGAGCATCAGGCTGCCATTGGCGTGAACGGCACCGATGTCGCCGGCCGCCTTCAGCAGAGCGGTGGGATGGTAGATGGTGTCGAAGACCGCATGCCGCGAAGTGAGGCACCCGACCGGGATCGGTGACGGATCGTCGTCCTTGAGTCCGAGGGACGAGGTGTTCACCAGCAGCGCGGCACTCCGCACGAGCTCGAGGTTCCCGGGTTCGTCGATGGCATCGGCGGCGACGAGGTGAAGATCAAGATCCGGATGCCGTTCCCGCAGTGGCCCGGCGAGCGTCTCGATCTTGGAGAGCGTGCGATTGACCAGCACGAGGCGCCCGACCTGCCGCCGCGCGCAGTGGGCGGCGATCGCACCGCCGGCACCTCCGCCGGCACCGAAGATGGCGACCGCGGCGCCGGGAAGATCGAGTCCGAGCGCTTCCTTGACCGCCTGCTCGAAGCCTTGCCCGTCGGTGTTGGTGCCGCGGGTGGCGTCGGCGTCGAAACGCACCGTGTTCACCGCGCCGAAGGAGCGGGCGGTGTCGTCGATCTCGTCGCAGGCCTCGAGCGCCTCGAACTTGTGCGGCACCGTGACATTGCAGCCGATGAAGCCGAGCTCTCGCATCCGGGTGAAGGCCCGGGCGACCTCGCCGGGCTCCACCTCGAGCGCCACGTAACGGGCGTCGATGCCGGCTTCATCGAGCGCCGGCTGGTGCATCTGCGGCGAAAGCGAATGCCCGACCGGGTGCCCGATCACGGCGAGGCGCGCGGGCTTCGGACCGGCGGAGGCGTCGGCGAGGGTGGCGAGTGTGAACAGGGACATGGTGATGGAGAGGAACGCCGGTTATGAAACCGGCATCCGGACCTGTTTGGAGAATGCCGGTTTCATAACCGGCGCTCCACGAAGTCGCGCAGGCGCTTGACGCATTCTTGCTTGCCAAGGATGCCGAGGATGTCGCCGAGGTCGGGTCCGCCGGTCTTGCCGCTGAGGGCGACCCGGGTGGGGAACATCAGCTGGCCGGGCTTCGCGCCGTTGGCCTTGGCGGTGGTGCCGATGCATTCCTTGGCGGCATCGGCGGACCATCGGTCGAGGGACTCCAGGGCATCGGCCAGCGCGGCGAGCAGCGTGCCGGCGGCCTCGCTCTTCCTCACCTTCTCCAGGGCCTGCCCGTCGATCCCGATGTCATCCTTGAGCAGGAAATCGAGGGCCTCGGGCACCTCCGAGAGGAGCCGGACCTTTTCCTGCACCGAGGCGGCGGCGGCCGGGTAGCGGTCGGTGATCGGCAGGCTGGCGGTCTCGACGAAAGGTCGGGCGGCTTCGGCGAAGGCCGCCGGGTCGAGCTTGAGCAGGTGCTGTTGGTTGATCCACGCGCATTTCTCGGAGTCGAAGCGACCGGGCGAGCGGTTGATGTTCTCCAGTGAGAAGCGCTCGATGAGTTCGTCCATGGTGAAGACCTCCTCCTCGGTCTTCGGATTCCAGCCGAGCAGGGCGATGAAGTTGGCCACCGCCGGGGCGATGAATCCGGCCTTCGGGTAGTCGCCGATGATCGCCCCCTCGTCGCGCTTCGACATCTTGGATCCGTCGGCATTGAGGGTGAGCGGCATGTGGGCGTATTGCGGTGGCTCGACGCCGAAGGCCTCGAAGAGCTGGAGGTGCTTCGGGGTGTTCATCAGGTGGTCCTCGCCGCGGATCACGTGGGTCATCTTCATTTCCAGGTCATCGACCACGTTGACGAAGTGGAAGACGTAGGAGCCGTCCGAGCGGCGCACGACCATGTCCGGGTTGTTGTCGAGATTCCGGTAGTCGATGGTGACTTCGCCGCAGACGAGGTCGTTCATGGTGACCGGTTTGCGCTCGAAGCGGAAACGCCAGGCGCCGTCGTCCTCGTAGACGCGGTCCTTTTCGAGCAGGACCTCGAACCACTTGTCGTAGAGGTGGGTGCGCTCGGACTGGTTGTAGGGCCCGTAGTCGCCGCCCTTGCCTTCGCCCTCGTCCCAATCGAGTCCGAGCCATCTCATGCCATCGAAGATGGCGGCCCGCGCGTCGCCGGTGTTTCGCTCCTTGTCGGTGTCCTCCACGCGCAGCACGAAGCTGCCGCCGTGGTGGCGGGCGAAGAGGAAATTGAACAGCGCGGTGCGTGCGCCGCCGACGTGGAGGAAACCGGTCGGCGACGGGGCGAAGCGGGTGCGGACGTGCATGCCGCTAGTTCCCTAGCGGGCGGTTGAACTTCCAAGCGCAAAGTTCGGGGAATTCCACCTCAAAGCTCGTCGTCGCTCACCGGCTCCCGCAATGCCGAGGCCTTTTGGTATTCCGTGACCGTGCCCCCACCGAAGATCGCTGCCCGCAGCGCCACGCACCCGCCCTCCGCCGCCAATCGGCGGAACTTTTGGCCCGGAAAGATTACTCGGGCCCCACCTTGCCATCGGATTCGGCGGCCACTTACGCTTCCACCATGCCCCCGGCCGATGCCATCGACGCCTTCATCACCCGCTGGGAAAACTCCGGCGCCGCCGAACGGGCCAACTACCAGATGTTCCTCTCGGAACTCTGCGACATTCTCGAAGTCCAGCGGCCCGACCCGACCTCGCCCGACCCCGAGCGCAACCTCTACGTCTTCGACCGCGCGATCACCCGGGTGAACCCCGACGGCACCGCCACCACCAACTACATCGACCTCTACAAGGCCCGCCATCTCGTCTGCGAAACCAAGCAGGGCACCTCCGCCGATGACACCGCCGCGCCCGCCAAGACCGGCCACGGCCGCCGCGGCAGCGCCGCCTTCGACCAGGCCCTCGAGCGCGCCTACCACCAGGGTCGCGACTACATCACCCACCTGCCCGCCGCCCACGGCCGACCGCCCTTCCTCATCGTCTGCGACGTCGGCCACTCGCTCGACCTCTACGCCGAGTTCACCTGCACCGGTGGCCGCTACGAGCGCTTCCCCGACCCGCGTCACCACCGCATCCTCCTCGCCGACCTCCGCCGCCCGGAAATCCGCGAGCGCCTGCGCCTCGTCTTCACCGACCCCCACGCGCTCGACCCCTCGAAGCGCGCCGCCGAGGTCACCCGCGACATCGCCAGCCGCCTCGCCCGCCTCGCCCGCGCGCTCGAAGCCGCCGGCCACGACCCGCAAATCATCGCCGGCTTCCTCCAGCGCTGCCTGTTCACGATGTTCGCCGAGGACATCGGCCTGCTGCCCGCCGACGGCTTCCGCGACCTCCTCGAAAAGCTCAAGTCGGACCCCTCCGCCTTCCCCGTCCACGTCCAGGCCCTGTGGAAGGAAATGGCCACCGGCACCGCCTCCTCGCTCGTCCTGTTCCAGGAAATCGCCCACTTCAACGGCGGCCTCTTCGAATCCACCACCGCCCTGCCGCTCGATGCCACCCAGCTCGACATGCTCGCCGATGCCGCCGCCTCCGACTGGTCGGAGGTCGAGCCGTCGATCTTCGGCACCCTGCTCACCCGCGCCCTCGACCCCCGCGAGCGCCACAAGCTCGGCGCCGAATACACCCCGCGCGCCTACGTCGAGCGCCTGATCCGCCCGGTCATCCTCGATCCCCTGCGCGAGCAATGGGAGGCCACCCGCATCGCCGCCGCCAAGCTCCATGCCGATGCCGGCCGGCTCGAAGCCCGCGCCGCCGGACTCGATGCCGAGGTGAAATCCCTCGGCCTCACCGATGCCGCCAAGAAGGCAGCCGCCGCCGCCGCCAAGGCCCGCGCCGAGGCGCGAAAGGCCGACGCCGAGGCGCTCGCGCTCGTCACCGACTTCCACCGCCACCTGTGCGCGCTCCGCGTGCTCGACCCCGCCTGCGGCACCGCCAACTTCCTCTACGTCACCCTCGAACACCTCAAGCGCCTCGAAGCCGAGGTCCTCGAACTCGTCACCGCCCTCGGCGGCGACGCCACCTTCGAGATGAGCGAATACAAGGTCCGCCCCGAGCAGTTCCTTGGCCTCGAACTCTCGCCCAACGCCGTCGCCATCGCCCAGCTCGTCCTCTGGATCGGCTACTTCCAGTGGCAGCGCAAGACCACCGGCAAGGCCGACACCGGCGACCGCCCGCTGCTGCCGAAAACCCCGTCCATCCGCCGGCAAGACGCCGTGCTCGCCTACGACGAACGCATCCCGCGCCGCGATCCCGACAGCGGCGAAATCCTCACCATCTGGGACGGCCACACGACCAGGCCCCACCCCGTCACCGGCAGGGAAGTCCCCGACGAATCCGCGCGCAGCGTGCTCTTCGACTACGTGAACCCGCGCCGCGCCGAATGGCCGCAGGCCGACTACATCGTCGGCAACCCGCCCTTCATCGGGGCCTCCCGCATGCGCGAGGCGCTCGGCGACGGCTACACCGAAGCCCTGCGCAAGGCCTGGAAGGGCGGGGTCCCCGAGTCCGCCGACCTCGTCATGTTCTGGTGGTGCAAGGCCGCTGCAGAGACCGCGCAAGGCCTTTGCAAACGCTTCGGCTTCATCACCACCAACTCCATCCACCAGACCTTCAACCGCCGCGTGATCGAGCCTTTCCTCGCCCACGCGAAAACGCCGATCCATCTCGCCTACGCCATTCCCGACCACCCGTGGATCGACTCGGCCGACGGTGCCGCCGTCCGCATCGCCATGACCGTCGCCGCGCCCGGCAAGGCCGAGGGCGTTCTCGAAAAGGTCACCGCCGAGCGACCGATGGAGCATGGGGAGGTGGATGTGACCCTCATTCGGAGCGGGGGCATTCTTGCCCCCAATCTGCAAATCGGCGCGGATTTGACGTCGTGTGTCAGCCTGCAAGCCAACTCGAAACTCAGTTGCCCCGGCGTCAAGCTCCACGGCTCCGGCTTCATCGTCACGAACGAGGAAGCCACCCAACTCGGCCTCGGCTCGATTCCCGGCATCGAGAAGCATCTCAAAGGATACCGCAACGGCAAGGATCTCACCAACCGACCGCGCGGCGTTCGTGTGATCGATCTCTTTGGTCTAACCGACGAGCAGGCGCGGTCCGAATGTCCCACACTCTATCAGCATGTGCTCACGCACGTGAAACCTGAGCGGGACCAAAACAATCGAGACACCTATCGCATCAACTGGTGGATTTTCGGCGAGCCCCGCCGCGATTTTCGTCCCGCACTCGCCAACCTCCCCCGCTACATCGCCACCGTCGAGACCAGCAAACACCGCTTCTTCACCTTCCTCGACCGAAGCATTCTCCCGGACAACATGCTGGTCGCCATCGCCTCCGACGACGCCTTCCACCTCGGCGTCCTCTCCTCCACGATCCACGTGACATGGGCGCTTGCCGCCGGCGGGCGTCTTGGGATGGGCAACGACCCCCGCTACAACAAGTCCCGTTGCTTCGACCCCTTCCCCTTTCCCGATCTCTCCGAAGGCCCGCTCAAGCAGCGCATCCGCGATTTGGGCGAGCGGCTCGACGCGCACCGCAAGCGGCAGCAGGAGTTGCATCCCGGCCTCACGCTCACCGGCATTTACAACGTCCTCGAAAAGCTCCGCGCCGGCGAGGCCCTCACCGACAAGGAAAGGAAGATCCACGACCAGGGCCTCGTCACCCTGCTCCGGCAGCTCCACGACGAACTCGACGCCGCCGTCCTCGAAGCCTACGGCTGGAGCGACCTGGCGGCCGAGACGGAACACGCCAAGACCGAAGACGGAAGACGGGAACAGCTGCTCAGCCGCCTCGTCGCGCTCAACCACGCACGTGCCGCCGAGGAGCGGCAGGGGCGGGTCCGCTGGCTGCGGCCCGACTATCAGAATCCCGGCGCTGCCGAGGCCGGCCCCGTCCAACAAACGCTCGCCGACGATGGCACCGCGCCGACGAAAACCGCGCGGCCGCCGGGGGCCAAGGCCTTGTCGTGGCCTTCGAGGTTGCCGGAGCAGGTCGCCCTCATCCGCCAGCATCTCGCCGCCGACCCCGCTGCCACGGCGGAGGGGCTTTCCGGACTCTTCGGCCGCAAGAGCCGCAAGCGCAGCGAGCAGATCGAGGCGATCCTCGAGACCCTCAAAGGGCTCGGCCACGGGTGAGGCCATCGGCGGCCCTCCGTGCGCCCCGTTGGGGCGCGATGGGGTGGGGGTTCCAGGGTTCCAGGGTGCCTTCGGCACCCTTCGCTATCGCCGTCGGCCCCGTTGGGGCCGTGAATCGGCGCGCCGACCACAATTCCGTCGCATCGCAATTCCCGCACCAACGACACGGACTGCGGTCACTGGGTCGTCAATGGGCCCGCTGTCGCATCACCTCCCCCGCGCCAACGGCGCGATCGGTGATAGCGAAGGGTGAAATCCGTCCCGGATTTCACTCTGGTCCGCCGCCTCCCGCCGATCCCCGCGCCCCCCAACGGGGCGCACGGGGTGTTGTTGCCACGCATGACACCGCCAGGCATCGGAAGCGGTCAGGGAATTTCATCGTGTTCCAGTCCCTCACAAGCTCACTCTCCGGCACCATCCGCGCATCCGGGCCGACCGCTGCCCGGATTCACCCCACATATGTCCGACCCTGTTTGCTGAAATCCCCCCATGACGGAAATTCCCTCCGATTCGGGATGGTTGCCCGATCCCTGGCGCAGTCATCCGCCCGAAGATTCCTCAGCCGACCCGGTGGAAGGCACTCTAGGCCACGGCCACCACTGGCGGGCACTCGGAGTGACCGACGAGCGCCAACTCGACGGGCTGATCGACAAATTCCTTCTTTTGGCCAGTGGGATCGGCGATCCTGCTCCCGCACCGTGGTCCGGCGGCGAATACGCACGGGTCGAAGCCTGTGAGTTTCCCCAGGCGTCGATCCGCTTTCGATTTCTGTGTGGGGTGGCGAGCTACGATGAGCCCTATGATCTGGTTTCCGCCTACCCGGTGCTGGTTCGCAGCTCGGAGTGGATTGTCCGGATCGAGCAAACCACCGATTCCTACGGCCCGTATGAGGGCACGGTCGTCGCGGAGACGGCGAGCGGCCATGATCTTGAGTTCTTCGCCACTGATTTTGCCGAGAGGGCGGACTCATGGAAGCGGACCGGCCTCGCTCGCGTGGCCTTGGTGGGCCTCGGACTGTCGATGGAAACCTATTTCAGCGATCCGTGGATCATCCGCGAAGGCCCGATGGTAGAACTCCGCAAACAAGAACTTCGTGACGAAGGCAGGCATGCCGAGGCGGACGATCCGGACTTCCACCTGACGGTGACCAGCGACCGATTGAGGACGCTCTTTTCCGACCACCACGACCACCACATGCTGATCGGCAAGGTCCGGCGGGTGACGGGTATCAGGCCGAGACCCGAGTTTCAGGGATGGCGCTTGGAAGTGGAGTGTCTGCCGGACGAACTTCCCAGCGGGCATTGTCTGGTGGTCTATCTCTTTCGCGCCGCTTGGACAGAAGGCGCTCCGCCCCGCAAGGGACAGATGATCCAGGGAACCATCTGGCTCCAAGGCACGTGGCTCGACCGGGTCGGCAAAGACGACGCCGTCATCTGGAAAAGATCCACCGCGATCTGGAGCGATGAATGAGCTTCGACTGCTGCGGCATCCCCGCTTCGAGGGACAGATCGTGCGCCCGGCCCTGAAACAGGAACGGCCGTGCGCGTGTGCGGGCTTTTCGCTCGGGCGGGTGTTGCCGGATCAGGGCGCCGTGCAGTTCGATTTCGCACTGGTGGCCATGCGCTTCGAGCGTCTCGACGGGATGGACGGCGTCGGGCGGAAGACGCTGGAGATCCTCCATCCGGTGGCGAGCGAAGTCGCCGAGGCTTTTGATCGGCGCGTGCTCGGCCTGTGGGCGGCGTGGACGCGGCCGGAGGACCACATCATGACTCGAGGGCGGGAGCGCGATGCCTGGCTCGCCGGGGAAGCGGAGAAGCTCGGATTGCCCTATGTGAGCGTCACTCCCATCGACGGCCTGTGGCGTTGGTGGAGCACTTGGATTTCCGAAACCCGGGATTTTCCCGACCGGGCGCGGCGCGGCGTCCGGGTCAGGGGCCGGGCCTGTGACGGTCCGCTCGACAATCCCCGGCGGGTGCGGGCCGAGTGGCGGAGACAACTTGAATTGCACAAGATTCCCCAGCCGCACAGAGATGCCTGACATCAGGCAATTTGAGGGTTGGCACAACAGCGGGATTGTCTGGATGGACGTGATTCGCATCTTGCCGGTCCCCCCAATTCCGCCGAATATGTCCGGGATGCAAGCGATCACCGAAAAGAAGCTCGCCGCGTTCGAGAAGAAGCTCGGCGAGCTGGGAATTCTCTCGCAGGAGATCAAGCGGCTGGACAGGCAGGTGATGGAGTTGAGGGAAAGAATCGATGCCCCGAAGGATTGGAGTCTGATGGCCGGTCGCCTTCGCGACACCAGAATAGCCCGTGAGGCTGATGCCATGGGGCGCGACATCCGCAGGAAACAGGCCAAGCCCTGAACGGCGGTGCTCGCACTCGACACCGACCATCTGACGGAACTCGGATATGCGACAGCTCCGGGAAAACGGCTGGCCACCCGGCTGGCGGAGGCGGATGGGGAAGTCGCCATCACGATCATTTCCGTGGAAGAGCAGATGCGCGGTTGGCTCGCAAAGATCGCCGGAGCGAAAGCCGTCACGGAGCAGACACGCGCCTATGCTGCGTTGGGACAACGGGTGAACTTCCTCGCGGGCTTCGATCAGCTGCCATGGGACCGGGGTGCCGCATCGCGATTCGAGCGCTTCCGCAAATCCGGCATCCGGATCGGCACCCTGGATCTCAGGATCGCCTGCATCGCCATCGAACGCGGTGCCCTGCTGCTCACGCGCAACAGCGTGGATTTCGAAAAGGTCCCGGGGCTCAGGTTTGAGAACTGGCTGGACTGAGAGCCGGTCAGCATGCCAGCTCCCAGCGAGAAGAACCCGCCATGAGCACGCCGGAACCACGAGATCCTCCGTCGGTCGGGAACGCCAGCGACATCGACTGGAACCGCATCCTGCCCGATGAGGGCGAAAGCGTGTTCAATCGCTGGATCTACCTCCGGCACCATGATGTCCACGACGCATTGGATGCCGGAGCCTTGCTCGCGCCGCCCGGACAGAGTTCCGGGCACGCGCTGATTTACGCGGTGTGGTCGCGGGATTTCGGCCTGCTGCGGGACCTGTTGAAACGGGGCTTCGAGGTCAACCAACTCGGCTTCACCGGCGAGGGCGAGCACCCGGTCACCGCCCTCGATGCCGTGGCCGAAGACTACCACTGTAGCGACGGGAAAATCGACAAGATCGTGCTCGATGCAATGCATGCGCTACTTCGCGAGCATGGGGGTCTTTATGCTTGTGAACTTTCGGGCCGAAACCCGAAGACAAAGGAATGATGGGTAGAATTTGGGCCAGGGTGGGCTCGCCTCGCCGTTCCAAGTTCAAAGTTCGGCCTTTTGCATTGGTTCCCGGCGGATCGGGCGCATGATGGCGGGACGGTGGTCAAGCTTGAGAAACGGGGCAGTGTGGTGGTCGGCGCGTCGTTTTCGCTGGCGGCGGCGGGATTGATTCTGGTCGACGGCGTGCTGATCGCGATCGGGCTGGCGGGCGCGATCCTGGTGGGGCTGGCAAAGCTTCTCGGCTGGTGGAACCTGCGGCGGCTCGAAACCACGGTGGAGGCTCCCGGCGTGGCGCAGGCCGGGGACGAGGTGAGGCTCGGGGTGGTGGCGCGCAACCGGCGGCGCCTGGTGGACGCCTTCCGGGTGCGGATTTCGGTCAAGGGCGCGGGCAACTTCGAAGCGGAGGCACTTCTCCCCTGGATCGCCGCGGGATCGTCGGCGTCGGGGGAGGTCCGCGTCGAATTGCCGGCGAGGGGCGTCTCGGAAGCTCTGGAGGTCGAGCTGACCTCGGAGTTCCCGTGGGGCCTGTTCCGGCAGTCGCGGAATTTCCGCATCGGACACCGGATGCGGGTCTTGCCGAGGCCGGTGGTGCCGGTCGAGATGCTGGCGGGCTCCGGTTCGCTCGGGTCCGGGGAAAGGCGCCGCCCGGGGGCGCGCGAGGCGGTGGGCGAGCTGCGGGGGCTGCGTGACTACCGCGCCGGCGACCGGGTGAAGACCGTGGCGTGGGCCGCGAGCGTGAAGTCAGCGGCGCAGGGGGGGGCGCTGATGGTCCGCGAGCTGGATCCGCCCGGATTCCGTCCGCAGCGGGTGATCCTGCTGTTTCACTCCTACGGGGCGGATCGCGCGCTGATTCGTCCGGATCGCTTCGAGCGGGCGCTTTCGCTCGGCTGGGGGGCGGTCCGCCGCTTGCGGATGCGCCGGGTGCCGGTGACCTGGCTTGCCGACTTCGAGGAATGGGTGCCGCGGGAAGTCGTGGGCCGGGATTCGCTGAGCCAGCTCGGGGACGCGCTGTGCCGGGCGCGGCGCGCGCCGGGGACCGAGGCCCATGAGGTGGAGGCGCGGCTGGATGAGCTGGATGGGGAGGTGGTGGTCATTTCCGACATGCCGCCGGCGGCATGGGAGGGTCTGGTGGCGGGCCGCCGGGGCGTCCGTGTCGTGGATGTGAGCGACTACGAGAGGGGTCTGCGGTTGAAAGGAGGAAGCCGTGCGTAGTCTCGCGGCCCTGCTTTCGCTGGCAGCCGCCTACGTGCTGCTGAGGGGGCACCCGGAGACCTGGCCGGCGGTGGTCAGGGCCTGCGTGGCGGTGGTCTGCCTGTTCGGCGGGCTCGGCTGCTGGGCCGTGGCCAGGCGCCCGGATCTGCCGGTGCTGCCGAGCCGGCGGCGCGCCCGCCTGCTCGATTCGATCGCACTGGGGGCGGTGGTGCTCGCCGTCGAGGTCGGATTCCTCGCGTATTTCCACACCGCGCCGGAACCGCTCGAGCAGGTGGCCGCCAAGGTCGAGGAGTGGTTGCGCCCCGAGGCGGCGGCGAAGCGCCGGCTCGAGGAGCAGCGGGAATCGGAAAGCCGCGGCGGCAACTGGCTGTGGAACCACGAGGGCGAGCGTCCGCTGCCGAGGCGCACGAACTTCAAGCCGGGCAACCGCCCGGAGGTCTTCCTCCAGCCGTCCGCGGACGCCGGGCGGCTGCTGGAGTCGCGGGTCTACGTGCACGCGTTTGCCATGGCCCGCTACGACGACAGCACCTGGGCGCCGCTCGGCGGCGGCGACCTGGCCCGGACGACCGGCAACGACGGTTGGTTGCGGGTCGGGGGAGCGCCCCGGGGCGAACCGGTCAGTTACCGGGTCTTCCTCGGCCGGGAACCGCACGGCCAGAACCCGCTGGTTGGCGTCCAGGGCCTCGCCGCAGTCCGGCTTCCCGGTGTGCGGGAGCGGGCTCCGGGACATCTGCTGCTGCCGGAGACCGATGGCGGCGGCTACGAGTATGATGCGGTTTCCCGCCCGCGGACGCTCGATGAGGTGGACCCGATGGCGGTGCCGGGCCGGGGGCTGCCCGATGGATACCTGGACCTGCCCAACAACGCGTTCGGATCGCGGATCGCGAGGTTCACCGACGCGGTGACCGGCGGCGGCCTGCCCGTCGCCCGGCTCAAGCAGATCCGCACCAACCTGCGGACCACTCTTGAGTATTCGCTGGTGACTGAAAACCCCGACAACCGCGATCCGATGGAGAATTTCCTCTTCGAGGAACAGCGCGGGCATTGTGAGTTCTTCGCGACCGCCGGAGCCTTGATGGCGAGGGCGGTCGGGGTGCCGTCGCGCATCTGCTACGGCTGGACCGGGGGCACCTACTACGAAGGTAGTGGGTTGTTCGTCTTCCGGGCGCGGGAAGCCCACGCCTGGGTTGAGGTCTTTCTCGAGGGTGAGGGATGGGTGGTGCTCGATCCGACGCCTCCGACCGCCCTGGAGCGGCTGCGGCCCGAGGTTGCTCCGCCCGACGCGCCGCCGCCGGGAATGGACGAGGTGGAGATGGACGAGATCTCGCCCGATGCGGCCCGGCCACTGCCGTGGCTGCTCGGCCTCGTCGCCTTCGGGCTCTTCCCGGTGGTGTTGCTCTGGCCGATGCGCCGCCGGCGCCCGGAGTCCGCCGTCATGGGCGGCGGCGGGAAACAGCCGGCCTACGGTCCCGCCTTTGCCTCCGCCTGCCGGCGTCGCGGGGTGAGGTGGTATCCGGGACGGACGCTGCGCTCGATGCTCGAAGCGCTGGGCGACCCGCCGGAATTTGCCGGGGACCTGATCGCCTACCACTACGGCGTCCGCTACGAAGGCGGAAGCCGGGACCGGGAGCGGGAGCGCCTGCTCGGCGCGAAGATCCGCGAGTGGGACGCTCAGTTCCGCGAATAGGAGCCGGAGCCGCCCGTGCGGCTGTACTGCTCGTCGCGCAGCTTCTTCAGATACTCGAGGTAGCGTCGCTTCGACTCGAAGTCGGTGCCGTCGGGGGTGACGCCGCCGCCCCGGGGTCCGTATTTTTTCCACGGACCGTAGGGGACCTGGGACGCCTCGACGAACCGCCAGTGGCACTTCTCGCCGGATTGGAGGCCGAGGTAGTCGCGGATCGAAGGAGAAATGTCGATTGCGGCCCCCTTGTTGTTGCGGTTCTTCGGCGGGCTGTTGCCGAAGACGTAGCGCCAGTCGTCGGTCACCCACGGTCCGCAGTCCTCCCACTGGGCGTAGCAACTACGGCCTCCATGGTAGATCTGCACCCAGCGGCCCTTGAGGACCGTCTTCCCGGGCTTCGGGTTCACGCGCGAGAACCACGGAATCACCTTGGCGGCTTCCGGCTTGTGCCGCGACCAGCCGGCGACGTCGTTGTAGGGCAGCGCGATGTAGAAGGGGTTGAGCTTGGGGATGAATCCCTTCGGCCGGAAATCGGAGGTGGTGTGGCAGGCGACGCGGGCCTTGGGGTCCGGGTTGTCGTAGCCGCCGAAATTTCCCATCCAGTTCTGATCCCACGACGACTTGCAGTTCGGGGTCGGGTTGTTCTGCGTCGGCTGCTCGCCAATCCAGAACACGGTGGCGGTGATGTTCTGCCGCCACGGGTAGAGCCGGTTGCCGGCGGCGGGGGTGCGCGGGGCGGGCTGGATCGGCTGGCGGGTGGTGGGGATGACCACCCGCGGGAGATTCGCCGAGCTGGCCACCGCCTGGGCATGCGCCGGCTCCGCCGCCGTGAGGACGGCTGCGAGGGCGATGAGCGGGGTGGGCAGGCGCATGGGAATTTTCAGAAGCGGCGGAGGATCGTGTCCTTCGCGAACCGGTCGTCAAGATGGGGGTAGTCTAGAGTATGATGCAAGCCCCTCGATTCGCGGCGCCGGATCGCGCAATCGACGACCAGCGAGGCGACGGCGACGAGGTTGCGGAGTTCGAGGATGTCGGCGTTCACCCGGTGGCCCCAGTAGAACTCGCGAACCTCCTTGCGCAGGTTCTTCAGGCGGGTGCCGGCGCGGCGCAGGCGCTTGTCGGTGCGGACGATCGAGACGTAGTCCCACATCAGGCGGCGGAGCTCGTCCCAGTTGTGGTAGATGACCACCAGCTCGTCGGGCGGGGTGGTGTCGCCGTGCGACCAGTCGGGGATGCTCGGGGCTTCCGGCGAGGCTTTTCCGGGCGGGTGGTGGTGCAGCAGGTGGTCGAGGGCCCGGCGGGCCAGCACGTTGCCCTCGAGCAGCGAGTTGGACGCGAGGCGGTTGGCCCCGTGCAGTCCGGTGCAGGCGACTTCGCCGATCGCGTACAATCCGCGCACGGTGGTCTTGCCGTCGATGTCGGTCACCACGCCGCCGCACTGGTAGTGGGCGGCGGGGACGACCGGGATCGGCTGCTTTTCGGCATCGAGGCCGAAATCGAGCAGCTTGTCGTGGATGTAGGGAAACTGCTCGCGGAAGAATCCGGGGGGCTTGCGCGTGGCGTCGAGATAGACGCAGGGCTTGCCGGTGCGTTTGATTTCGCGGTCGATCGCGCGGGCGACGATGTCGCGCGGGGCGAGCGAGCCGCGGGGATCGGATCGCTTCACGAAATCCTCGCCCCGGTCGTTGATCAGCACCGCGCCCTCGCCGCGGACGGCTTCGGACACGAGGAAGGACCGGGCTTCCGGACCGGTGGCGCCGGGATTGTAGAAGCAGGTCGGGTGGAACTGGATGAACTCCATGTTGGCCACGGACGCGCCGGCCCGCCAGGCCATGGCGACCCCGTCGCCGGTCGCGGAGTCCGGGTTGGTCGTGTAGAGGTAGACCTTGCCGCAGCCGCCGGTGGCGAGGACCACCCGGTCGGAGCGGAGGACCTTCACCTCGCCGGTCTCGCTTTCCAGCACGTAGGCGCCGAGCACCCGGTCTTCGGTCACCGCGCCCAGCTTGCCGGTGGTGATGAGGTCGATCGCGAAATGGTGCTCGAGGATGGTCAGGCCGGGAGTGGCCCGGGCCTTGTCGATCAGCGAGTTGGCGATCTCCCGGCCGGTGGTGTCGAGCGAGTGAAGAATGCGGCGCTTCGAGTGGCCGCCTTCCTTGTGCAGATCGTAGCCGCCGCCGTCGCGGTCGAACTCCGCGCCATGCGCGACGAGTTCGTCGATGGTCGTCGCGCCTTCGCCGACGATGGCCCGGACGACGTCTTCGCGGCATAGCCCGGCGCCGGCATCAAGCGTGTCGGCGACGTGCAGATCGACCGAGTCGCCCGGGTCCCGCAGTCCCTCGGGCAGGACCGAGGCGATGCCGCCCTGGGCCCAGGCGGTGTTGGAGTCGGGCAGCTCGCCCTTGCAGACCAGCGTCACGGAACCGTGGGCCGCCGCCCGGATGGCGAAGGACAGGCCGGCGATGCCGCCACCAATGACGAGGAAGTCGGAGGTCACGGGATAAAAGCTGAAACGCTGAGAAGCTGAAAAAATGACATGCTGGCAGGGCGGGGAGACATGCTCATGACGGATCCGGATTCAATCGTCAAAATCCGAAGAACGCCAAGGAATTATCCTGAGTCTGCTGCTCAGGAAGCGTCCTCGGAACTCGACTCAGCCCGACCACAAAGTTCCTGTATCAATTGCTGAAAATGTGCGAGCTTGGCGGCTTCAAAGTCGAAGCTTTCTTCGGATGCCGGATTGACGGTGAGGCCGAGTGGTTGGTCGAGATGGATCAGGTCTTCAAAGATCTCCTGGATGGGCATTCGGAAAAGGCCCAAGCCATGTTTGCGAAGGGGTGAGACCCATTCGGCAGCATGTGTTTCGTCGGTAAAGGCGAATGCACACTGGTTCCTGCCTTCAAAAGCGAACAAGGCCGGGTCCCAGGTTTTTCGCTCGGGAAACCCAATCACGAAGAGACTGCCCCCGGCGAGGGAGATGAGGACACCGAGGAGGCCGACTTCGTATTTCTTGTGCGCGTCAACGGTTTTCAACGCCGTCATCAACGGCAGAACCGGAAATACCAATACATTGTCGATCAGGCGGACGTCACCGTAGAAGACCGCAGCCGCCAGCCGGGTGGGACGAGAAAGATCGATGGCGGGCTGGAGCGTCTCGGCATCGACAAGTTCGAGGTAGTCGATGCGGCTAATCGGCGACTCGATGCCGGTGCGGGCGGTGGCGAGGATCGAGGCGGGATCGTGCTTTTCCGAGGCTTCGACCAAGGCCCGGTGGATTCGGGGAGCATCCGTCCGCTGCGCCGGATCGAGTCTGGCATTGCGGGATGACATGGCCAACCCGTCGGGTTCGCGGACGGTCGGGTGACTGAGGATTTCCACCGGCACGTCGAGGTCGCGGACCAGGCGGCGGATGATGGCGAGCTGCTGGTAGTCCTTTTCGCCGAAGACGGCCGCGTCCGGGCGGATCAGGTTGAAGAGCTTGAGGACCACCGTGCACACGCCATCGAAATGGCCGGGCCGGGTGGCGCCGCAGAGGGTCTTCGACAGCGAGGTTTCGAGGACGGTGATCGAGCGGTCGGGGAAGTACACGGCCCTCTGCTCCGGCGCGAAGACGAGATCGACCGCTGCGGCCCGGCATTTCGCCAGATCGTCGTCGAGCGGGCGCGGATAGGCGGCGAGATCCTCGGCGCGGTCGAACTGGATCGGATTGACGAAGATCGACACCGCCACCGTGCCGTCGGCCCCGGCCGCCTCCCGGGCCCGCCGGATCAGGGCGAGGTGGCCTTCGTGCAGGGCACCCATGGTCGGGACGAGGACCACGGGGCTCGGCGAGGGCCGGCGCAGCTCGGCGGGATCGGTGACGACACGCATGTCGGCAGCAGCATTTGCGAGCGGAGCGAAGGCCGCAAGGCCCATCCTGAACCCCGAGGACCGGCGTTGACGGCCCTCGGAAATACGTTCACGGTGGCCGCGAACCCCGAAAGGGACATCCGTATTCATGAAAATCATCCGCACCATTACCGCCCTTGTGCTGGCGATCGGGCTCTCTGGGGCCGCCGTCGCGCAGGAAGGCACTCTCGACATCGCGACCGTGGACATGCAGTCGCTCTTCAAGGAGTACCACCGCACCAACGAGGCCCAGAAGCAGATCAACATCGAGCGCGCCCGCATCCAGAAGGAGAACAACGAGCGGCTGGCCCGCATCCGCGAGCTGGACACCGAGCTGCAGAACATGCGCAAGCAGCTCGACGATCCGTCGATTTCCGACTCGAAGAAGCAGAGCGTCTATCAGGAATGGCAGATGAAGCAGAACGAGGGCATTGCGCTGGACCGCGAACGCCGCGAGTTCCTGCAGCGCCGCAACCAGGCGCTCAACGAGAAGATGGTGCAGCGGATGAAGGGGATCCTCGAGGAGATCCGCAAGCTGGTGGAGGA